>JAKACR010000041.1 GCA_021821225.1 Bacillota bacterium
CTTGAGGGTATCTCCCTTTTTCACTGTATAGACCAGCATTTTTCGCACCTCGCCCCGTGAATCGTGCCAACATCCTACGGGTATGCGCGAAGTCCGCGGCTTATGCGCCCAGGGGTCAGCCGTCGCTTTTTTCCGGGGCGCGGCGGTGGACCATGGTATGGACCGCCTGATCGACGGGGCGCATGATGATGTTATCGAGATTGACGTGCGATTTGCGCGTCACGGCGAACACAATCACGTCCGCCACGTCCTCCGGAGTGAGTGGAACGGCGCCCGCGTAGACGGCGCCCGCCTGCCGTTCGTCACCCCGGAAACGCACGCGGCTGAAGTCCGTCTCGGTCATGCCGGGATCGATTTCCGTCACCCGGATGGGCAGGCCGAGCAATTCCTGCCGCAGCGCGAGCGTGATGGCCCGCACGGCGAACTTGCTGCCGCAGTACACGGAGCCTCCCGCGTAGACCTCGTGCGCGGCTGTCGAGCCGATATTGACAATATGGCCGCGGCCGCGCTCGATCATCCTTGGCAGCACGAGCCGCGTCACGCGCAGCAGGCCCATCACGTTGGTGTCGAGCATCTCCTGCCATTCATCCTCATCCGTCTGTTCGGCGATCTTGGCGACGCCCCGCGCGAGCCCCGCGTTGTTCACGAGCACGTCGACGTGTCCCATGGCGGCCAGGGAGGCCTGCACGAAAGCGTCGACCGACGACCTGTCGCGCACGTCGAGGCAGGCGGAAAAGACGCGACGCCCTGTCTCGCGAACTGCACCGACGGTGTCCTCCAACAGCGCCTCGCGCCGTGCGCCAACGATCAGGTCGTACCCTGCGTCCGCCAGGGCAAGGGCCGTTGCCCGTCCGATGCCGCCGCTTGCGCCGGTCACCAGCGCAATTTTCCTGCCGTGTCCGTCCATCTTTCAGTCAACCTCCCTTTGTGGCTGGCGTGGAAGCCGCCGCTGTGCGAAAGCAGATCCGTTCCGCTATTATGATACTGGGAGAGACGTGATAAGCCAAATACCCCATGCGATGGAGGACCAAGATGGACATAAAGCGCAGTGTGCAAGAAACAGGAGGTGCCGCTTTGGGGCGTGTGAATCGCTACGTTTGGAGCCGTACGACGGAAGAGGACAAGCGCAGGGTGATGCAGCGCGCCGCGGTGGACATCTCCGGACAGTTGCAGGTCGTGGAGCCGATTGTCCGGGATGTGCGCGAGCGCGGCGACGAGGCGCTCTTCGAGTATACGCTGCGGTTTGACGGAGTCGATATCCGCGGGCGGGGGATCGCGGTGTCGGAAGACGAGTTTGCCGCTGCGGAGGACTTGCTCGCGCCCGATGTGAAGGACGTACTGCGGTACGCCCACGGGAATATCCGCCGCTTTCACGAAGCGCAAAAGCCGGAGCCGATGTGGATGATGGAAGTGGACGAGGGGCTGATGGCTGGCGAGAAGGTGACGCCGATCGCCGACGTCGCCCTCTACGTGCCGCGCGGGAAAGGCAGCTTTCCTTCCGTCCTGCTCATGCTGGGGACGCCCGCAGTCGTGGCGGGGGTGCCGCGCATCGCCGTCTATACGCCGCCCAATGAACAGGGCGGGGTCGATCCTGCCATTTTGTTTGTCGCGCGGATGCTCGGCATTGCGGAGATCTACCGTGTCGGGGGATCGCAGGCCGTGGCGGCGGCCGCGTTCGGCACGGAGAGCATCGCACGGTCGAGCAAGATCATTGGCCCGGGCAATCCGTACGTCACGGCGGCAAAGCGGCTGCTTGCGGGCGACATTGACCCCGGAGTGCCTGCGGGGCCAAGCGAAGCCGTGATCCTGTGCGATTCGCGCGCCGATCCGAAAAAGGCGGCGCTTGATCTCATGATCGAGGCGGAACACGGGCCGGACAGCGCGGCCCTGCTCGTGACGCACGACAGCGCACTGGCGGACGCGGTCGAGGCGCAACTCGGCGCGTTTGTGGAAGAGATCGTAAACCCTGTGCGCAAGTCGTTCGTGGAGACCGTCCTTCAGGGGTACGGCGGCATCATTCTGACCGAAAGCCTGGAGGATTCGATCCGCTTTGTCAATGAGTACGCGCCTGAGCACATGGAGGTAATGACGGCGGACCCGTTTGGCGTACTGCCGCGCATCGAGCACGCGGGCGAGATCCTGCTTGGCGACGACACGCCGATCACGCTGTGCAATTTCCTGCTCGGGCCAAACGCCATCCTGCCGACTGGGCGATGGGCGCGTTCCGTTTCGGCGGTGTCGATCCACGATTTCATGAAACGGTCGTCGATCGGGTACGCGACGGCTGCGGGGTTCGCCCGCGTGCGGGAGCGCGCCGCGCTGTTTGCGGATATTGAGGGCTTTGAGACACACGCCAGGGCGGTGAGAGAACGATGAGCGGGACACAGGGCAACCAGGTGCGGGTCGTGCGCACCACCAGCGAATCAGAAGTGGAAGTCTTGCTGGACCGCAATGCGCGCGATCCGGACGCCAAGCGCAAGCTGCAGACGCCGCTGCCTTTTTTCAATCACATGCTGGAGCATGTCGCGTGGCGCGGCCAGATGAACATTGATCTGACTGTGCGCCTCGACCACTTTGACCTTGCGCACCTCGTCACGGAGGACGTGGGAATCACGCTCGGGCGCGCGGTCAAGGAGTACGTCGAGCAAAATGCGGCGGCGGGCATCGTCGGTTACGGCGCGGCGTACGGGGTGATCGACGAGGCTTTGACACGGGTCGTGGTGTCGTTCGAAAACCGCGCGCACCTCGATTTCACCCGCGGCGCGGTGCAATTGCCCGAGCAGATGGAGGGCATGAACAGCGAAGACCTGGTGGCTTTCCTCGAGGGTTTCGTGCAGGGCGCGCAGTGCACGCTGCACGTCGATCTGCTCAAGGGCCGCACCGGACACGGGCACCACATCTGGGAATCGGTCTTCCGCGGACTCGGCATGGCACTCTATGAGGCGCTCGCCGAGCGCCCGTGGCGGGCCAACATGACGGCAGGCGTGGCCGGCGGCATCGGCGTCCGCGTGGAACAGCGATGAGCGGGCGCGCGTTCGATCTGCTGGTGTTCGATCTCGACGGCGTCATCCTGTCGGAGGAAGGGTATCTGGACGCGGCGGCGCTGACCGCTGCGTCCTTTGCGAAACGGCTGGGGACGGCGTGGCCGGCCGGTCTCGCCGACCCGGAAGATGTGGTGTCCGGGGCGGAAGCGGCGGCGCTGCGCGGGCGCTTCCTGCCTGCGTCGCTCGTGCAGGAACTGCGGGCGCGGGCGGTGAACAGCAACTGGGACAAGGCGCTGGCCGCGGTGTTGCTGTTCACGCTGCTGCGCCGGCAGGCGGGGGCGGACGAGGTTGGCGTGGCCGGGGAACAGGCGGCCGCGCTGCTGGGGCGATACGGCGAGACAGGGAAGGACCTGCTGGATCTGTTGCTGGCGCAGGCCGCTGAAGCGGCGCTGGAGGCTGTGGAGGCAGTGGAGGCAGTGGAGGCGGACGGGCCAGCGCGGACGACAGTGCGGCGGTTTCGCGAGGGCGACGGTCGGGCGGCTGGCGGGAGTGGTCTGGCGTTGCGCGGACTTGTGGTGGACCGCTTCCAGGCGTACTTTCTTGGCGACACCCGTGCGCGCACCAGTTGGTTGCGCGCGGGACTTGCGGCGCACGAACGGTGCATGACGGACTGCGCTGCGCTGCGTGCGGCGTTGGAGCGGCTTCGCGCCTACGGCTACGTGCTCGGCGTCGGAACGGGCCGTCCGCGCGCCGAAGCGCAGCGGGCCCTGCAGACGCTCGGACTGTGGACGCTGTTTGACGAGAGCCGGACCGTAACGATTGACGAAGTGAGACAGGAAGAGGAGCGAACGGGCGCGCCGGAAGGCGCCTTTGCCAAACCGCACCCGTTCACGTTCACGGCAGCGGCCAAGGGAGTGGCGTCGGCCCGCGTGCTTGTCGTCGGGGACTCTCCGGCGGATCTGCTCGCGGCGCGCGCCGCCGGACTGCGGTTTGTCGGCATCGGACGGCGCGACCGCTTTTTGCATCCCGAATACGCTGAGGTCTACCTCCCGGCGGCGACCGATCTAGCCGACTGGCTGGCTGAAACGCGACAATCCAAATAATTGAATGCGGCCCAGGTTGTTCTGCGGATCGAACTTGATCGTCCATCCCCCCGATAGGCTTCATCCATCCCGGCGATACTACCCGGAAAATGCGAGCTCACCTGTGCCGCGCCATCTGCGGCGCCCGATTGAGTCGCATTTTCATGATTCGCTGGCGTGCGGTTGCGCCACACATGGCGGTCTACCCGGAAAATGCGAGCTCACCTGTACCGCGCCATCTGCGGCGCCCGATTGAGTCGCATTTTCATGATTCGCTGGCGTGCGGTTGCGCCACACATGGCGGTCTACCCGGAAAATAGGTCTGGTCTGTGCCAGTCTCCCGTATCCCTTTGCTCCTGCTCAGACGGCGCGGCTGCGCCGCGAAACTCGCGACGAGCAAAGGGACACGGGCGACCCAGCGAGTCTTCGTCCTGCCGCTGGCGCACGGCTGGCGCACCGCCGCATCGGCGTGCGGGCGTGCGGGCGTGATGCGGCGAATTTTCATCCTCCGCTCCCGGCGCGTCCGCGCCATGGGGGTCCACCGGGTGGGAATCTCGCCCGCCGGGCTTGTAACCAATCAGTGGGTTGAAGCGTCTGTACTGTAGAATCCCGCGTCAAAGAGTCCGGAGGACTTTACCGCATGTCCCACTGGGGAACTGTGACTGTGCACCTGCCCTGATTTGGGCGGTCACAGTTCCCCATGGAGGCAGCCGGGAATGCGGATCGATCAGGAACAGAGGTGGATCTGGCAGTGAATCACAGAACATTCCATTGGGCCGTGTTGCCGATCGTGGTCGCGGTTTCTTGCGCGGTCTCCGGTTGCGCTCCGCGAACCGCGTCATCCGCGCAGTCCGGGGCGGGCCAAAGTCCGACAACACCACTGCGCCATGCGGATTCATCCGCCATTCGTACGTCCCTGCTTCCGGCCAATACGACTCCGCCTGGCCTGTCGTTTGGATCCGTTGATTTTATCAACGCACGCGACGGATGGGTGACGGGCGCCGTCATGTCACCGCAACGCGCAGACACCGGAAACACGATCTGGCGTACAACGGACGGCGGCAAGTCGTGGGTGAAGTCGCCGGCTCCGGCCAATATACTCGCTCTTCACTTCCTCACTCCCCAAGTCGGGTTTGCGATTGTCCAGGTGAACTTCGATCCCCGGACTGGGAGCTATAAAACGCATGAATTGCTGCACACGAAGGATGGCGGGCTCTCATGGGCGGTGTCCATAGAAGCGACCCAGACACCCGGCTTATTTCCCCAGTCGGACACCCTGTCATTTCCCGACGCTGCCCACGGGTTTGCGAAACTGGGCTCGTCCCTCTATGCCACATCCGACGGAGGAACTCGCTGGGTTAGGCTCGCAGCGCCACAGGCCCACTTTGCGCTGCAAAGCATGACATTCGTAAGCTCGGACAGGGGCTGGGTCATCGGCACGGTGCCAGGACCAAAGTCGGCCAGGACGGGCGCGACACCGACCGCTCTTGAAGTGTTTGCCTCGACAAATGGCGGCCGGACCTGGACTTTGCAGTACAAGCAAACCTCCGCTTACCCTGTCTTCCAGTCCGTCAGTCTATCTTTCGCAAACGCCAGCGACGGCTGGTTCCTCTATCAACGGACGGACAATATGGACAGCGTGCTCGTTCACACGACCGACGGAGGGAAACACTGGGTGACAGAACAGCCCAGGCTGTTTGAATCGCGGTTTATGCCGAGACCGATTCAGTTCATCTCGTCCACCGTCGGCTGGGTGCCCGTCAGCTCGGGAGCCGCTCCCTTTCCGGGACTCATTGCCATCACAAACAACGGCGGCCGCACATTTCATACCGTGAGCAATAATAACTGGAACATTTGGAGTGTTGATCTCGTCTCGTCGCACGACGGTTGGGCCATCGGCCAGTATGATGGGAATGCCGCGAACTACCTGCTTCATACGACAAATGGAGGACGCAGCTTTGCTCAAGTGCTGCCGACGCCCTATCCTCTGGCGCAGACCCAGTTTGTCAATGACAAAACGGGTTTTGGCGTGGGTTCACTGTCCGATCCGAGTGTGTTGCTGCGCAGCAATAACAGCGGCGCGACATGGACGAAGAGCGGATCCCTTCCGTATCCTGCACAGCATGAAATTAACGGTATGGCGTTTGTGACGCCTTCCATCGGCTTTGATCTCGTCATGCCTGCCTACTCCTATCAGCCAGGCGCCAAACCGACGCTCTTTCGGACGGATAACGCGGGAGTCTCGTGGACGAAGTCCATCAGCCGCTTTGCCATGCCCAATAAAAAAATGACGTTAAACGGCAACTACCTCCGCTTCTGGCCAAACGGCCAGGCCGTTGCGGAGGTTGAGAATTTTCCGTCGATTGTCATCTTGCGCTCCAACAACTGGGGACGCACATGGACGCCCTATGCCTCTCTGCCCGTGAAGGGAGGCGGCTCATCCGCAGTCCAGTTTGCCGCGCCTGACCAAGGCTACGCGCTCGTCACCCTGGGGAATTACACCAATCTCTACGGGATCCGGAACGTGGAGGGAAAGGGTGTATTCCGTCTGGATTACGGCTTCAACGGCACGACGTCCGCCGTAACGCTGGCGGCGTCTCCGCGCTCTGTGCTGGCTGTGGTCGCCGAACACCCGGACACGATGCACCCCGGGCTCATCTCTGTGTCTTCCGTCAACGGCGGGGACACGTGGAGCAAGTACGCGGCAACGCCACCTCTTGCGCAGTTTATCGCCAGTTATCCCTACACGGCGATGAGCGCGGTCGGCCACACCGTCTGGTGGTCGACGGTCAACGGGCTGCTGTACTCCTCTGACTTTGGGCGCACCTGGCGCGGCATCGTCAACGATCCGTCCGGCGAAGTTCAGTGAAAAAAGGGGGCGCGCGTGAAACCTCGGGAGCTTCTGCTGCGTCTAATACGATAGATTGTGTTTGACACACTGGGGAGGGAGAGTCATGTGCATCCGCCTTCTCGTCCTCGCTCTGGTCGCGGCCGTCGTCCTGGGTGTACCGTCGACCGCGCGCGCGCCAGACTCCGCGGGACCGGTGATCGCGAAAACCGTCGCGAGCCGCGTGACCGGCACGCCAACTCAGCAGGGCTATGATGCGGTCGACTTTCTATCCGCCAGGACGGGCTGGGTCGCCGGCGCCGGTGTCTGGGGCACCCGGAATGCGGGCGCGACATGGTCGTACCACGGGACCGGCGTCTGGACCCTGACGGGTCTCGACTTCATCAATCGGCAGGACGGTTTCGCCACCGCGATGAATGTCGGGATCGGCGGCTATTTCGCGCCCGGTTCGCCGCAGGCGAAGGGAGCGCGCATCGTGCGCAACGCCATTCTGCGCACGACTGACGGAGGCGCCGCGTGGCGCGTCGCATGGCAGGTGCGCGTTCCAGACACGAACGCGAGCCAGTATGGCGCGGCGGCGGTGCATTTCGTCAGTGCGCAGACCGGCTTTGCCCTGGTGAACAACGGGCTTCTTTCAACCGGCGACGGTGGGCGGACGTGGAGGCGCGTGCCCGTCATGGGCGGGAGTTGGACGCTGCAGTCCATGAGTTTTCCGAACGCGCAAACGGGATACGTCAGCGTCGTCGACACCGCTTCGTCGGCCGGTTCCGGAGCGAGCGAACTGCTGAAGACGGTCGACGGCGGCCGCCATTGGCGCGTCTTGTACCGCGGGACCGGCCAGTCCACGCCGTCGGACGTTTTCTTTCTCAATCCCCGCGACGGCTGGTTTGTCTTGCGTAACCTGTCCACAATGAGCATGTCGCTCTATCGAACGGCGGATGGAGGGGCACATTTTTACCAGGAGCCCGGCGCGTTTTCATTTGCGACCAGCCTGGCTGCGGCGGCGCCGGATTTTATCACCCCCGGTTTTGGCTGGCTGCCCGTGGCGGGACAGGCGAACGGGAATGCGGGCGGACTGGGGGTGACGTCCGACGGAGGGAAGCGGGTGACCGGTCTGCTGGGAGGGAACACGCCGTACAGAACGATGAATGCGCTGGATACGTCCCTCGTGTCGCGGTGTGTCGGCTACGCGCTGGTTTCGCAATATGGCGGCATGGACAGCGCGCTGCTGCGCACGACAGACGGCGGACGCTCCTGGACACAGGTGTTTCCGGGCGCGCAGCCGACGGTCGCCATTTCCTTTGCCTCCAAGCAGACTGGATTCGGGCAGGGAAGCGTGTTCTCGCCGGGCGCGCAGTGGCAAACCCTTGACGGCGGGCGGTCATGGCACAGTCTCGGAACGAACTCCGGTTACTGGAGCACCGTGCCCGGCACGCTCACATTCCCCACTTCGACGATCGGATACGCACAGACTCCAGGCGCCGGGATCGGAACACTGACGCGGACGACGGACGGCGGACGGCGATGGACGACGGTTCCGTCCGGACCCGCTCCCGCACCGGCTTCGGCGGGACCGGGTGTGGACTATATGCGATTTTTCAGCGTGAACCAGGGCGTGCGCGTCATCGCGTGGTTTGCCCAGGCGCCCACTCTGCGCAACGGTTCTGCGAAAGCTCCGCCTGGCGCGCGAAGGCAGGCGGACAGCACGGCGATGGTCCAGTGGACCCAGAACGGCGGGCGCACCTGGAGGACCCGTTCGTTGACGCGCGAACCGGGGCTGGAGTACGACACGTACAGTTTTGTCGGGCCACAGACGGGGTTCCGGTTGATTGATGAAGCCGTTGCGAAGGAGGACGCGCTCCGGCGGGTCAAGACCGCGAAGTGGCCGCCGGGCGATAACTGGACGCTGCAGGAAACGAGCGACGGCGGCCGGAGATGGACGACGGTGTGGAGCCTCAACAACACATTCTTGCAACTGGACAGCATGGACTTTGTCTCGCAAAGGGTCGGCTATCTTGAACTGTCGGCTGTGTCCGGCCAGACGCTGCAAGCGTATATTCTATGCACGACTGACGGAGGACGCACCTGGGTGAAGGGGTCCTTCGGCGCCGCGGTGTCGGCCCTCATTCTGGCGCCGACGACGGGGGGCGGACAACCCGCGCTGGATTTTCTCACGCCCACATCGGGCTACATGCTGACGGGGAGCGGAATACTGCGGACTACCGACGGCGGCTATGCGTGGACGTGGCTTCCGGCGCAGTGACTGTCCGGAAAAGGCGGGTGCGGTCGCACCGCGCCATCTGGGGCGCCCGGTTGGATCGCATTGTTGAAGATCAGAGGGATTGTTGCGATTCGGATTGCCTCTGGAAAACAGCGGATGGGATGTGCCTGCGATGTCGATGCCCATGTTTGCGACCGTCTTTTCGCGAAGGAAACCTTTGCGCCGGTGGCTTTTCCCAGGCCTGCCCGCAAGTCTCGCACTCGCATTCTGTATCGTGGCATTCACCCCGCCCACAGTCGTCCTGGCTGGCGGCGCCGCGACGTGGCCCGGTACGGCCGTGTCCCAGCGGGGCGCGCCGGCGCTGCCGTCCGGCGTATACCAGAGGGCGCCTGTGGCGTCGGTCCAGCCGCCCGTCACGCTGCCGAAAGGCACATCGCCCCTCGTCCGGGCGTTGCTGACTCCGCGCTCGGCGTCGGACTGGGCCGCAGTGCGCGCCAACGGAATGGAGAGTGCCAGTCCCGCGGTGCGGGGGAGCTTTGCTGGCGGCGCTTCCAGCACGCCGTTCACGGTGACGATGGCGCCGGGAATGTGGAATTGGCGAAGCAGCCAGGCAGGCGATCGGCAGGTGGGCGACCGGCTGTACGCATGGTACGGTCCGCCGCCCGCCCGCCCGTTCGCGCCCACCGTCGCATCTCCCTATCAGTACGCGTTTGCCATGTTCCCGGACGAAGCGTTCACGCTCGTGCAGCTCATGCTTTCTACAAAGGCGTCCGCCGCGGGGAGAGGCGTTGTCGCCGGGCAGCCTGTACAGTGGCTGCTCTTTGCGCACAGGGGTCAGACATTGAGAGTGGCGGTGGACGCGCGGACGGGGCAGGTGTTCGCGATTGTGGGGATCGTCGGCGTGGTCGGCAACCATCCGCCTCTGCGCATTGACGACCGCGTGGTGTCCTGCAGCGTACGGTCGGGTTCGCAAAACGCGGCGGTCAGCGCCGCCGGGATGGCCAAGCCGGGTGATGTCCACGTATTTTCTTCCTTCCGGGAAGCGCAGAGGGAGGCGGCCTTCGCGGTCGTCGCTCCGCGGCTCGATCCACACGACCTCGTCTGGTCCCTGGGGAAGGCGGGGTCTGGCATCATGGCGACCATCCTCACGCCGGATGGCGAAGTTACCCTGTCCGAGGCGAACGGGTATCCGGGACCAGGATGGGGCGGCTTTGAACCCACGCAGCGCGCGGGCGCCGCTTTCACCGGGGCGAGCGCAGGCGCGGGGGGAGAGGCATACGGCCGCTTCGGGCAAACGGGCATCGTGATTTCCACCTACACCGTCGGCTCACTGGGCGCAACGGTCCAGCCTTCGCTCTCCGGCTGGGTCCACCGGCTGCCTGTTCGGCTGCAGACGCCGATTGACTGGGGTGCGTACAACTACACGCTGCCCATCTACCCTGGAGCGTCGGCGGGCGGGAAAGGGTCGATGGCCTGGAGCGGATCCGATGTCTACTGGTACGAACCCGCAAATCCGGCCGCGGGCGCCAGCGGGCGAGCGGTCCTCTACGAGACCCCGCACGCGCGGGCAGGGCAGAATCTGGGCTATGGCGCCGAACCGCTGGCCGTGCTGCCCCGCGGCGCCAGCGGGTTCATCGAGGATATGACGGCGTCGGGAGCGCACGTCGCGGCTCTCGTCAGGGCGGGCGACGTCTGGACGGTCGTCGAAGCCGCGACGGGGGCGGCGTACAGGTGGACATTCTCAGCCGCCGGTTCCTCCATCCCGTCGTATCTCACCCCGGTGAAGGGCGGATTTGTCTTTGCGACTCCGCACGGCAGCTATCGAATCGCCTGGGGATCGCGCGTCGCCGTGAAGGTGGGCGCCCAGACAGGTCGGTCCAGCGCGTGATCTCAAGCCTATCCTTGCGGCGAGCCGGTTCTCCACGTGATCTTCGGCGTTTCATCAACGTGGGCCGCAAGGGCTTGCTGAGCCTGAAAACCGCACAACGGCGCGGTTTGCGATTTCTTTTGAGTTTGATTTGGTGTGTTTTAATCCTATGTTATGTAATTAGTGCCATACGTTTCGCACCCACTTTTTTGTGGAGGGAAAGGCGGCGGCGTTGTATACTTAGTTCATGAAAGGGGTGAGGCCGTGGCCGGCCAGGATACGTTGATGAAGGCTCTTACGCAGGCGCTGTCGGGCGGCGCGATGGAGGTGCTGGGCGTGTACGGCGTGGAGTTAGTCGAGCCGGCGCCGACGGATTGCCGGCCAATACACCGTGGGTCGACCAGGCGCGACTGCGAAGGGAGTTGACGCGATGTGGTACATTTAAGTCGTTAGCCGTGACGAGGGAGAGGTTTGGAATGAAGTGGTCTGAGGTTCGTGAACGCTTTCCCAACCAGTTCGTATTGGTGGAGGAACTCGCATCGCACATTCAGGATGACAGGGTCTTCGTGGATGATGTTGCTGTCGTGCGAGCCGTTCCTGAGAAGGATGCCACAAAAACCCTTATGCAGTGCAAGGACAAAATGTTCGTCTACCACACAGATAATGATGCGGTTGTTATTGAACTTCGACGCAGACCAGGACTGAGGGGTCGATTCAGTGCGAATTGAATATTCCGAAGGACTGATACTGGCTTCTTTAACAGTAACGTACAACGGTCAAACCAAAATTATTGACCGTATGGCGATTGATACAGGAGCTGCTCATACAATCGTCGTGTCGGATGCGGTCGACGATATTGGAATTGTCTTCAAAATTGGTGATCACATTAACCGTTCAATCGGAGTTGGCGGAACGGATTACGCATTCGAAAAGACTGTTGATAGCCTCGAATTTGACGGATTTCAAATGACAAGAAAGCCATTGGACTTCGGACATATCGATTGGGACATCAATGGGCTGATTGGCTTGGATATCCTCATGCCAGGGCGATTTTTGATCGATTTCGATTCTATGGTAATTAAAACTAAATTATCTTGATTTATGCGTGGAAATGACTAAGCATTAGAGCTTGCATGCATTAGAGCTTGCATGCATGAATATACACTGTGTCGAGCCCAATTGTTGAGGGGTTAATTAGGTATATAACAGAGCACAGTGCTATTTACCCCGTCCCAATGGCTTACGACAAGCTCATTGTTTAACAGCGGATCATGTGTGGCGTCCGTAGCTCGCCATGCGGGTCGGTGTGTACTGTCGCGAACCTGCCACAAGAAGGTCGCGCAGAAACCAGGTCGGCACGGCCGCGTGGCCGTTCACCGGAGGGAGAGGACCCGGTGCGCCCGCGAGGGAGATGCCGAGATAGCGTCCGTCCGCCGCGCCCATGCGCACGTGTTGGAATTGTCCTTCGAAGGAGACGTCGACGGTCAACCCGTTCTTGGCCCGGCGCACCTTCAGGGTGGACAGCGTCTGGTTCCACACCTGCAACGGGCGGTCGAGGTCGATGCGCGGGCCGGGAGAGACGCGGGTCAGGGTGAACGCCAACTGAGGCATTTGATGTCCCTTCGCCGGGATAATGCGCAGGCGGCTGACTATGGACGAGAGCCTGTCGTTCCTTGGCGAGACGGTGATCAGGATGCCCGCAGGCTGGGGCGACACCGCCTCCACAAGGAGCGGGCGGTATCCGGCCGGGCGCGCGGCCGCGCGGGCAACCGGCGCACGAAAGGCGGAGACGACGGTGCATATCCCGCCGCAACTGATGAGCGCCAGGGTCGTCAGCCAGAGACCGGACGAATAAATGGAGCGGGATGACAAAGGGATCCCTCCGATTTGCGACCGCAATGATATATTATTGACGATCCGCGGGGTGCCCAGGTTACAGACTTTTTCCCTTTCCGAACACGCACATATATAGAAAAAGTGAAATGATGCCGATATTGTCCGATGGGTTGTCCGATGGGGATGAACGGCGTCGCAACGGGCGGACAGAATGAAAGCTGTGCGACCAGGATGTACTCCGTCCAAGCCGTGATATAATTTGTGTCGGGAGAGGGTGTTTCAGGCGTGCAGGAAGATCGTGGGGGCTTTGTGCTCTCCATCGTTCAGGAATCCCGGCAACTCGCGGTATATATATACAGCGCGGGCGGGGCGCTTGCCGCCAGCGTGAGCCGGGTGTGGGAAGGACCGCTGTCGGCGGACGAATTGCTCAGTTCGGCGATCACGCTGTCGGATGTGGCTGTGCGCCGGGCAGGCGTCACGCCGTTTGAACTGGTTGGGGTCAGTGTTGCGGCGTCCCCTCACGCGGTCGTCTGCTGGGAGGCCGTGTCAGGCAGACCGCTCGGTCTCTGGCAGACGCCCGTGGACTGGACGGCGCGCGGCAGCGCATCGCGCACCACGTTCTTGCGGTCCCTGACGCCAGGGCTTGCCGTGGACTCTGAACGCGGCGCTCACGGCCTGCGGGTCGGCGGAGTGGAGAGTTGGCTTGTCTGGAACCTCACGCAGGGAGAAGCGTTTGCGCTCGATGTCAGCCATGACCTCGCGGACCTGGCGCCGCGTCGGCCGGATGCCGGGTTGCAGGATGCCGGGTTGCCGGACACACTCTGGCCGTCCGTTGCGCGGGGGCCGGGGGTGCTTGGGCGCGTGGCGGCCGTGTACCTCGGCGGCGCACGTCCGCCGGTGACTTCTGTGGCCTGTGCGCCAGCCGCCGCGCTCTATGCGACTGGCGTCCAGGATGCGGGGGCCGTGTTCATCGGTTACCGCGAGGACGGATACACCGTCGCGCGCCTCGAACAGCGCCACCTGTCCCTGCTTGCTCCGGGTGTCCGGGCGACGGTGAAACCGCTCGGCCTGCCGCACTCGGGCGACCCGGCTTACGCCTGTTTCGGACGCTTCTTCGCCCCTCAACTCGCGCTGCTGTGGCTGGAGACGATGTTCGCCAAACCGGACCAAAGCGAACTGGCGGAGTCGCTGTTCGCAGGCGATGCCTTCGTGGTTCACGCGCCGGGAGACCGCGCCGATCGCGTGACGCTTGCCGGTGTGGACGTGAACTCCGGTTCGGTGGACCTGTTCGCGGCGGCGCTGCGCTCCATGGCGCTGTGCGTGGACAGTTCGCTGGCGTGCGTGCCCTCGGGCAGCGTGCTCCGTCTGCAACTGTTCGCGGACGATTTCTCCTTTGCGGAGCCGTCGCTGTTTGCCTTTCAAGCCTCTCTCGAGCAGTGCGCGGTCACCGTCAGCGCGGGAGACGCCAGCGGGTTTGGCGCGGGACTGTTGGCGCTTGTTGGGGCTGACGAGCTCAGTCCCGTGAAAGCGCGCGAACTGGCGCAGTTTGGCGTGCACCGCGAGCGCTACGACCCCGCACGGGCCGTTCCCGGACTCGACCGGCTCCGGGAGCGGTGGCGCAAATGGGAGAACGATCTGCTATAATGGACGTGCGTGCCGACGGGTACATAGACCTGCGACAAAGGAGGATTTCCATGCCAAAAGGTGCGACAGTAACCAAGACGTTGAAAGTCGGCGACAAGGCTCCCGATTTTACGCTCAAGGCGCACGGCGACCGGACGGTGACGCTGTCCGAGTTTCGCGGCAAGAATGTGTTTATCGCGTTTTATCCGCTGGACTGGACACCTGTCTGAAGCGCCCAGATGCCTTCTTACGAGGATGAATTGTCCCGTTTCGAAGAGCATAATACCCAGGTGCTGGGTATCAGCGTAGACAGCCTCGCGAGTCACCAGGCTTGGCAGAAATCGGTTGGCGGAATCACGTATCCGCTGTGCAGCGATTTCTATCCGCACGGCGCAGTGGCCGAGAAGTACGGCGTGTTGCGCGCCGAGGGCTACAATGATCGGTCGCTGTTCGTGATCGACAAGGAGGGCGTCATTCGCTTCATTGACGTCCATCCGATTGACAAGCAACCGGATAATGAGGAAATTTTCGACGTGTTGCGGGGTCTGAGCCTCTGATCGGCCCGCGT
>JAKACR010000351.1 GCA_021821225.1 Bacillota bacterium
AGGCTCCACCGTGACAGGCAGTGTATACGGGAACAGCACAACATGAGAGATTAAAGGGAATTCTTCTATCCCCGGCGCGCAAATATCCCCCGTTCCCGCGTGTGGGACGGGGGATATTTGCGCGCCGGTTTGTTATGTCGGCATCACAGGGCGTCTACCGGTCCTGGGCAAACGCCGGCAGTCCCTGCGCGGCCGGTCCGGCGAACAGACGGGAGAGGAACTATGGCCCTGCGCACAGGCGACTCTATCCCATATCCCTTAGCCAATCGTCCCTCTGGCAAACCCCACGATCACCAGAATGAGCATCACGGCAATATACAGCCGCAGTCCCCAAAAGACGACCTGAACAGAGCCCTTGACGGTCGCCCGTTCAAGCGGCGCCACTCTGCGCCGTTCAATCCGCCCGTGCGTTGCTTGCTTCATCGCGATACGCGACATCGGAAATCCCCTCTTGACTTGAAAATGACGCGGCAATGCGCCGGGGAGTTCTGCCCCCTTTTTGAACAACCTCTCATAGCCAATGCGGGAAGACGACGGTCAACCCGAACACCCCGTTTAGAACCACCAGGAGTCCCACGATCGCATAGGCGGCAATATTTTGCGAACGCCGGTTGACATGCTCCCCCATGATGCCCCGGTCATTCAGCAACAGAAGCAGGAACAGCAGGGCCGCCGGCATGAAGATCGACGCAATCACCTGCACGAGCAGGTTCATGAACCCGAGCGGCGCATGGGGAATGAGCACCACCATCCCGGCCAGGACGGCGCTCAGCAGGCCGGGCAAATAGAACTTCCACGCCCGGTAAAACGGCATATTGATACTCTTTGGCCATCCGAACGCTTCCCCCATCGCCCAGGATGTGCTCGCGGTCAGGGCGATTGCAGCGATCGCCCCCGCCTCCACCAGTCCCAGGCCAAACAGCTTCTCGCCGACAGGCCCCAGACGCGCGCCCAGCATGGTCAGGATCTGCGTGATGGTCAGACTTCCGTCTCCCGACGCGCCATGCACCACCGTGCCTGTCAGAATGACGATAGACAGCGAAACCAGCACCATCGCCGCCGTGCCGATGCCCGTATCCCACCGCCCGTGCCGGATGTCCGAAACGGTCAGGCCCTTGTCGACCACGGACGACTGCTGAAAAAAGAGCATCCAGGGCGCGATCGTGGTGCCGAAATTGGCCAGGACAATGAACAGAAACACCGGGGTAAACCCGCCGGGAATCCGCCATGTCGCCAGCGCGCCCGCCACGGCGGACCAGTGCGGGTGCGCCATCAGCGCGATCGGCACAAAAACCAGGTTGCCCGCCGCGATCCAAAGCGAGATGCGCTCCCAACTGTAGTAGCGGAAAAACAGCAGCACGGCGGCGTCCAGGAGAAGCGCCTGCAGGACGCTCCACCCATGCGGCACTCCGAAGATGGACATGCCCACCGTGACGCCGATGAACTCCGTCACCAACGTGAGCACATTGGCCAGCACGAGATCAACCAGCGAGAACCAGCCCCAAAACGGACCGTAGCGGCCCCAGATCATCTCCGCGTGACCCCGCCCCGTCACCGCCCCGAGCCGCACCGTCATTTCCTGCACGATGTACGCGATGACCCCCGCCACGATCAAGGCGGGGATGAAAAAACCAATGCCGTAGGTCGCGCCGGTCTGCGCATAGGTGATGACCCCTCCGGCGTCATTGTCCGCAATCATGGTCAAGACACCCGGGCCGATCAGCACGAGGCCCAACAGCGCTTTTGCCAGCAGCCCCCTTTTCGCGTGCAACGTCTCGACGCGCCGCTGGTCGCGTTCGCGGATCTGCGCATCCCAATCACCGTAATCAATCGGGTTTTTGTAAGCAAGATTTTTGGCCATATGGTCTTTCCTCCCTCAAAGCAAGATGGCAGGTGGACGCAGTCCACGGGCATAGCGGTTGAATCGCCAGGTGAACCGTCAATCGTCGAGAAGGACCTGTGTCCATACCTACCACCTCCTTTTTGCGAGGAAAGACGAATTTGTGAGGAAATACAAAATCCCCTGGAAAATACTCCAGGGGACCTCCGAACGCTTCTCATGATCCGCGTCACAGCAATCCCCCTGGTTGAGCTTTGGCACTGCACGACATAGGGATCGCCCAGCCACATTAAGTAAAGCCTTAAGCCGGCCATACCTGTTGACCCATTGGCGTGTTTCCACGTTTCCGGGCAGTGGCGTATATTCGTGCAGAAGCCTCGCCTAACGAGGACCTTGGAATTCAGTTGTCAGGATATGCGCAAGCTGCGCTATCCGTTCGCATGTACACCTTGATGCTTCCTTAGACTTTGTAACACCGGGGGCCGGCTTTTGTCAAGAATCATGTCGTACTATTTTTGACGTAGTCCCAAGCTTCCCTTTTCAGCGCTTCCCGGTTATTATATATCTATATAGATGCATCTATGGAGGTGCTATTGTGATCACGGCCGATGTGTACTATGTGGCGCGCCGTCTCCGTTGGTGGCTGGAAACCCAGATTACCGGCCCTCAGACCGCCGATCGGACGCCCATGTATCAGTGGGTGGTATTGAGAGACGTAGTGGAATCACCCGGCAGCACAGTGCAAGAGATCGCCGCGCGGCTCGGGCTGGTGCAGAGCATGGTGTCCAAAGCCCTGGTCCACTGGGAAGCGCAGGGCTGGCTAAGGCACGAAACGGATGACAGGGACAGGCGGCGGACACGCATGTACCCGTCCGAACCGTTGGCGCAACAGCTCACACCCCGGCTCACGCGCCCGCTGGACGCGGTGCTGGACGACCTGTTCGGCGATGCGTTGTCTTCTTCGGACCGGGTCCATCTGCAACAGGCATTCCAGATTCTCCACCGACGCTTCAAAGCCCTGGAAGACCAGAAGAATAACTAAATGTGGCTATCCCGTTAGTTCAGCTTCTGTAATTGTCCTGGTAGATATGGATGCTTGTAGCAATCGGTTGAACCACTCTCCCTGGAAATGCCGCCGGT
>JAKACR010000352.1 GCA_021821225.1 Bacillota bacterium
CACGGGCCTGTACTCCATCGCCGTGACCGCGTCGGAAATCCTGTGGCAGGTTTCCAGCAGCATCGCGCTGATCGTCTACACGCGCGTCGCCCACCGCGACCGGGCGGATTCGACCGAACTGACGGAACGCACCTTCCGCTTCACCTTCTGGCTCATGGTCGCGTGCGCCATCATCCTGTTCGCCGTCTTCTCGCCGCTGATCCACATCATTTTCACCGATCGCTACGCCGCCTCCGTCCCTCCGTTCCAGATTCTGCTCGCGGGGACAACCGCCTACGGGACGGTCGGCGTGCTGACACAGTTTTTCACCGACCAGCTCGGCAAGGTGCGCTATCCGATGTACATGCAGGGGGCAAGCTTCGCGACCAATGTCCTTCTGTGCGTGCTGCTCATCCCGCACATGGGAATATCCGGCGCGGCGTTTGCCTCCTCAACGGCGTACGGCCTGTCGCTCCTGCTTTCGCTGCTTTACTTTCGCCGCCACACGGGCCGCAGATTACGCTCCCTGTTTTTCTTTTGCGCCGACGACCTCGCATTCCTGCGCAACCTTGGCCTGCGCCGCCGCATCCACGAAGGCGGCAAATAGCCTGCGGTGTTCCGCCATCGTGCGCCACAGGTTTTCCGGATGCCACTGGACGCCGAGCACAAAGTCGTCGCCGGACAGTTCGATCGCCTCGGTCAGGCCGTCCTGGCTGCGCGCCGTGACCACACAGCCAGGAGCGAGGTCGCGCACGGCCTGATGATGAAATGTATTGACAAACACTTGGTCTGCGCTCAGAATTCCGCGCAGCCTGGTGCCGGGATCAACCTGCACGGCGTGCCCGGCATGCTGGCGTGGACCTTTCTGCGCATGCTGCAGCTTCCCGGGCCACTCGCGGACCAGATCCTGGTACAGCGTGCCGCCCATGGCCGCATTCATCAATTGAATGCCGCGGCAGATGCCGAAGACCGGCTTGTGCAATTCGCGCATGCGGCGGAACAGCTCCACCTCAAGCGCGTCGCGCGCGGGCGTCACCGAGCCGAGCCCAAGGCGCGGTTCCTCGCCGAACACGTGCGGATTCACATCGTCTCCCCCGCTCAACAGCAGTCCGTCGATGCGCAGCGCCAACTCCGCCAGCGCGTCCGGCTCGCCGCCGAACGTGAGCGCGGCGGGAATCCCTCCGACCGCATGGATCGCCTCGTAGTAGTCCACGCCGAGAAACAGGCCGCTGCGACCGTTTTGGTCGATGGTCAGGTTCCCCGAAATGCCGATGACAGGCCGCATGAACGCTCACCTCATTTTGCCATGGTATGTTGCGTTGCGCAGAGGTTCCACTGCCAGCCGGAGTCTTCTGCCAGTCGCCATTACACCCTTTGCTCCTGCTCAGACACCGCTTCGCGGAACTCACGGCGAGCAAAGGGTATAACGACGGCCCAGCGAACCTGCAGACTGTCCGGTCACTCGGTCCGCCAACCGTTCAGATAGGCGGCCTGCGCCTCCGACAGCCGGTCGGTCTCGATGCCGGAGGCGGCGAGCTTCATGCGCGCCACGCGCTCGTCCAGTTCGCGCGGCAACGGATGGACGCCGTGGGCGGGCGCGTTCTCCGCCAGATGGCGCAGCGCCAAGGCCTGCAGGGCAAAGGTCATGTCCATCACTTCCACCGGATGGCCGTCGCCCGCCGCGAGATTGACCAGCCGTCCTTCCGCCAGCAGATAGATCCGCCGCCCGTCGTACAGTGTGAACTCTTCCACGTTCGGTCGCACCGCGCGCACGGAGGAAGACCGTTTACGCAGGGCGGGCTTGCTGATCTCCACGTCAAAGTGGCCGGCGTTGGCGAGCACGGCGCCTGTTTTCATCGCGTCGATGTGCGGGCCGGCGATGCAATCCCTGTTGCCCGTGACCGTGATGAAAAAGTCGCCCTGCGCGGCCGCTTTCTCCATGGGCATGACGGCAAATCCGTCCATCATCGCCTCCAGTGCCTTCACAGGGTCCACCTCCGCCACGATCACGCGCGCGCCCAGACCCTTCGCCCGCATGGCCACTCCTTTGCCGCACCAGCCGTAGCCCGCGACGACGGCCGTCTTGCCCGCCACAACCAGATTGGTCGTGCGCATGACGCCGTCCCAGACAGACTGGCCCGTACCGTAGCGATTGTCAAACAGGTGCTTGCACTGTGCGTCGTTGACGGCAATCATCGGAAAGCGCAGGGCGCCCTCCCGCTCCATCGCGCGCAGGCGCAGAATGCCTGTCGTCGTCTCCTCGCAACCGCCGGTCACTTCGGCGGCCTGCTCCGGACGCGTCAGATGCAGGGTCGACACAAGATCGCCACCGTCGTCGATCACAAGTTGCGGCCGAAAGTCGAGCGCCGCGGCAATGTGCTCCGCGTACTCGGCCTCCGTCGCGCCGTGCCAGGCATATGCCGTCACGCCACCGTGCACAAGCCCCGCGACGACGTCGTCCTGCGTCGAGAGCGGGTTGGAGGCCACAACGGCGACATCCGCGCCGCCCGCCTGGACCACTTTCGCGAGGTAGGCCGTCTTTGCCTCAAGGTGCAGGCAGATGACGACGCGCTTGCCGGCAAACGGCCTGTCGCGGCGAAATTCTTCTTCGAGCGCGCGGCACAGCGGCATGTGCGCCTTCACCCAGTCAATCTTTTTCAGGCCGCTCTCGTGCAGCCCGAAGTCTCTGATGCGGGACATCGACATCGCCCGCGCATCACCGCCGGGCGTTGCCGCCGGCGCCGTCCCCGCGGCTGGCTGATCCACTGCGGCCGGAGTATTCGCTTCGTTTGCCCCATTTTCATTGGCCACTCTGGACACATCCTCCCGTCACTCGAACGTTCTAGGAGCCTGTCTCCGTAATTTCGAGATGTGGCTATCCCGTTAGTTCAGCTTCTGTAATTGTCCTGGTAGATATGGATGCTTGTAGCAATCGGTTGAACCACTCTCCCTGGAAATGCCGCCGGTTGTAGCGGTACGTGTACTCGTTCAAATAA
>JAKACR010000353.1 GCA_021821225.1 Bacillota bacterium
CGGCGGAACGCCTTGGTTTGGAACGTTTATGTTTTTTGGGTGGAAATTTTTGAAAATCGCTATACATGCGAACTCAATCCCTTTATAGTAAACTCATAGGCAGGTTTGGGAGGTTTCCATTTCGACAGCGGACGTTTCACGTTCTATTATACAGGCTTTGCGCATCCCGGACCACGCATTGCACGGACGGATCCGGTCCGGGGATGGGCGTGCCCGAAAAGAGGTTGTTCAAAAAGTGGGCAGAACTCCCTGGCGCATTGCCGCGTCATCGCCAGAAATGCTCCCTCACGTACCCAAAAACGTACGCTTAGGGCCATGGGATAATGTCCACTGTACACTCGGTTTATCCCATGTCCCATTGCACTGCGCGTGTCTTACCTGCCCACTTTTTGAACAGGCTCCGAAAAGGGAATAATTCTTTCACTTTCAGAATGAGGAGGCTATTACCGCGTCATGAACGACACGCGCATGATTGTGCCTGAGAGAGATACACCAAAGAACGCGGATGAGCGTTCCGCGCGTTCGGGAGATGCGATCATCTCCAGGGCGGGACGCATCTTGGTTGTCGATGACGAGCAGAGCATCCGCGACTTTCTGCTGTTCGGACTGCGCGATGAAGGATACGATGTGGCGACGGCGCGCGATGGGGAAGAGGCGCTCTACAGACTGGAAGAATTTCGCCCTCACGTGGTGCTGCTGGACATCATGCTGCCCGGAATGGACGGTTTCGACGTCTGTCAGCGCATGAGAGAACGCGCCCGCGTGGCGATCATCATGCTGACCGCGCGCGATGACGTGGACGACCGCGTCAAGGGCCTGACGAGCGGTGCGGACGACTATGTCGTCAAGCCGTTTTCGTTCGCTGAATTGCGCGCGCGCATCGAGGCCCGTTTTCGCAACCAGTTTCCCGAACTGATCGCGGTGTCGCGCGTGGGCAAGTTTGAAATTGACAAGACGCAGAAACTGGTGCGCTATGAAGGAAAAGCGCTGCCGCTGTCGCGAACGGAATACGCGCTGCTCGAAACCTTGCTGGAAACGCCCGGCGTCGCCATCACTCGGGAACAGATCATGGCGAGTGTATGGGGGGAAGGATTCAATGGGGAAGACAATATTCTTGAGGTGTACATCCGGTATCTGAGGCACAAGCTGAACGACTCAAAACGGCAACTGATCCGCACGGTCAGGGGAGTCGGGTACCGTGTCGACATCCAGTGAACCGCTGGTCGGCCGGAGCGGGGGGTCAGTTTTTCGCGCGCTGTATCTGCGGTACGCCGTGGTCATTGTCGTGCTTCTCGGCCTGGTGGGCGCTGTGCAGTACCAATCATTGCACAGGGCTCTGTTGATTGCAGGGGAAAACAGCCTTGTCATCGCTCTGAAAGACGCTCTTGAACACCCTTCCGTGTTTGGGAAATTGACGCCGCAGGCTTTTCGCGCGGACACGCCGCAACTGATGAGCCAGTTGAGCGCGCGCGGCATCAATGTCCGGTTGTACGACAATCAAATGAGACTGATCAAGCAGGCCGTGTCGCGTTACGATCCCGTGGATCTCGTGCCGCTGACGGCGCGGATCGCCCGGCTCACAGGCCGGAAACAGACCGCCGCGAACCTGCCGACCAGTTTGGTGAACGGCCTGCACGCGTACACGTTGGAGTCCCAGGGACAGATCCTGCTGTTCGCGCGCATCGGGCCTTCCGCGCGCCCCGTGGGGTATGTGGAACTTGGATATGAAGAGCGGATGATCTATCCGATTCTGCGCGAACAGGCGGTGCAGTTTTTTGCCGTCAGCGTATTGATCCTGTTGCTTGCTTCAGCCCTGCTTCTGCCCGTGGTCAGCGCGCCGCTCAAGCCGCTGCGCCTGTTGGCCCGCACGGCGGAAAGGATCCGCGCGGGGGCGTTTCAGGAACGGCTGCCACTGATCGGATCATCGGAAACCGTGCAATTGGCCAGTGTGATCAATGACGCGCTGGACCAACTGGCGGCCGCCGTGCAAAAAGAATCGCAGGCGGCCAAAAAGATGAAGGAGTTTGTTTCCGCGGCTTCCCATGAACTACGGACGCCGCTCACGGCCGTCAGCGGATTTACGGATGTCCTTCTGCGGCGCATCGGCCTGTACGAGGAGGAGGCGGCGCTCATCCAGCGCTCGCTCGCCGTCGGGGAGGACCTCTCTGTGCCCGCGCTGCGTCGCGCCCTGCTCGACACGGACAAACTGGAAAGCATCCGCAAGGGCATGGAGACGATTCAACAGGAGACTGGCCGCCTCCATGCCCTTGTGCGCGACCTGCTGCAACTGGCACGGCTGGACGAAGGGCTGCAGCCGAATCGGGAACTGGTGAATCTCGCGGATATCGTCCGCGATCTGCAGCCTCAGTTGTCCGTGTTGTCGCGCGGGCGCTCCATCGTGTACCGCCTTGCGGATGTCGCGGTCGAGTGCGACCGTTCCATGGTCGGCCAGATTATCTACAATCTTGTCATGAACGCGATTCAGTACACGCCACCGGGGCACGGACGCATCTGGGTGCACGTGGCCCAGGCGGGCGACGGGAAAGCTCGGCTGTCCGTCAGGGATAACGGAGTCGGGATTGAAGAGAGTCAATTGGGACGCATCTTCGACCGTTTCTACCGGGCGTCCGGCGCCAGGGACCGGGATCCCGGGGGATCGGGACTCGGCCTGTCGATCGTCGCCGCCATTGCGCAGGCGCACGGCGGAACCGCATGGGCAGAGAGCAAGCCCGGCGAGGGTGCGACCATTATCGTCGAATTGTAGAGGGAACGCATTTTCAAGATAGACCCCTATGGCGCCGCGGCGGCACCCGCAGCAGGATGAAAAATGAGCTTGGGGGAGGGTCCATGTGCTGGGCCGTCGCGAGTTGTGCGGCGCAGCCGCGCTGTTTGAGCAGGGGCACAGCATGTGGGCCATCCCCAGGCACGGGCTCGGGCGAAGGTATT
>JAKACR010000042.1 GCA_021821225.1 Bacillota bacterium
CGTATGGGTGAGTTGTTTCCAGAGGATCTTCTGGAGTGTTGTCATATTCCCCTCTGTTTCACCCCTGTTGTTTGCGGCTACACCGTACTGTGTCACAATCGTTCCATGGACATGAATGGACATTTGTCCTTCCCCCTGACCTAATTAACTTCTCCCGGCACAGTGTCTGCTGCGCTCCCCAGCTCATCGTCTTCCGTTTCGGGAACGATCTCCTCCTCATGACGTCCCCTGTAGGTGGCAATCGCCAAGAGGCACAGATCCCGCAGTTCCCGCCACTCAGACGCCGTGAACGCCTGCATAAGAACATCGCGTTCCACCGTGCCTTCCGATCCGGACAGGCGCGGGCGCGAGTTTGCCATGAACCGCATCAGGGTCTCGCGGAACATCTCGTGCGTCCGACAGCGAGAAAATTCCAGCACCATGCGTTGATATTCCCGGGTGAACACACTGTTCCTGTCTGCACCGGCCTCCCCGGCGCGCGTGCTCACCTGGCCCAGGCGATTACGAATGCCACTGTGCATAAGCGCCACAAAATCCCTCTTGCGTTCACCGTCCCACAACTCCGACCGACCGACCAATTCACGCAACCCCTCTCTCCAGAATCCCATCCGCTTCCCTAACTGGCCCGACGCGTAGTCACTGTAACCCAAGTACCACGGTCTGCCCTCCAGGATATTGCGCGCGATCCGTTCTCTCATCGGCATCGTGAACTGGAACCCATTTTCACCGCGCCTCTGATTCGCCAGTGCGGTCTGCATAGGCTCATACCTCCGCAAGGCGGTACCCGAGACCTTGACCGTGAGGGCCGCGGTCCGCGTGACCTGCTGTTTGCTCCAGCCGACCTTCCCAAAACGCAACACATAGAATTGCGAGGAAACGATCGCATCGCTCGCCTGGTGAAAGGAAATGGAGAGACCTGCCTGCAGGGCCGCATCCGACACGCCGGTCACCCACTGCGTGGCGGTGGCGCCAGCCTCCCGCCGCGTGCGACGACGCAGCCCCTTGACAGTGGCTTCGACATCATCCGCGTTCGGAACGACAACGATCGCCTGAGTCTTCGGGTCAAGGTCACCGTTCGAGACATAGGAGATCGCCCTATGCCACAGGCACCCCAGTGGTGCGCAGATCAGCAGGAGGTATCGGTGGGCTGGATCCCGCAAAGTTGTCCGCGGATGAGCGACGTGGCGCACCACGCCGCCGGGCATCGCCCATCCTGCGATATCCATGGGTGCTCCAGTTTCGAAAGCCACGGCCAGCTTCTCACACACGTCCCTGGACCGATGCCGAAAGTCTGTAAGAGGCAGATAACGAAACGATTTGTCGTCGTACTCCGAAGCAGCAATATCCCTGAACGTTTTGGCAGCGACCCTCGACTGCGGATGCTGCAGGAATGTGTTCAACAGCACACCCTGGACCTCAGCGAGCGTCGCCTCGTTGGCATCCCCCAGAACCGGAAAGCGGATCAGGCCGTCACGGTTGATCCGGTACAGAGAAGTCATCAGCGTGTACAATCCGTCTGTGGAAAGATCGACATCGCGAAACCGCACCCGCGTCTTCGAAAGATAGTCCGGTTTCCACCCGGCGATCGGCTCGCGCCCCCCACAACTCGCCACCAGACCAACCAAACCCGCGCGATGCCAAGGGGTCATCCCTGGTTCCGCAAGATCAAAAGTCAGATCGCTCGTCATCGTCCGCCCACCTCCCGCCCGTTCCGAGTGACCCACCATCGTATACAACAGAGTCGTCAGGCACGACAATGCAATGACGCCATCGTTTCGAGAATTGTTCTCGCGCAAACCCTCGTTGCGGGAGTGGAAGTGTGCGTTTCTTCCTCTCCCGCGAGTCATCAAACGCGGCATAATCCGTGTCCATGATCACGTCCACGGTATAGCCGTGGCGCCGGATTGAATCACCGATCTTCGCCGTATACAGCATTTTCCAAGAAAAAAGGGCATGACTATCGGCCTTGGGCGTCTCCGAGAATGTCTCCAGGAGTTCCCGGAGAACCTGTTGCGAAAACCCTGAACCGTGATGCTCGGCCAAGTCGGCCACCCCCCTCTCCGCTAAGGCCATCTCACGCGAACAATACGGCGCTGGCCTTGGAGGCTCGATCAACACCACCTCCCTGCAGGGGTCGCCATCAGCAGCGGTTCGATTCAGACGGCCCATACGTTGTACAAGGGACGGGAGTGGCGCCATGTCAGAGACCAGCAGACCCGCCGAGATGTCGAAGCTCAATTCACAGATCTGCGTCGTGACGGCAATCACCTTCCCACCCTTTGACCGAAAGATCTCGGACAAGCGCCTCTGGCGCATCACCCTGTCCATATACTTGTAGCGGGAGTGCAGAAGCAGGACGGACAGATCCTCATCGACATTCATCGTGCTCAACTTGAGAAACCATTCGATGGCACGCCTCACCGTATTGGCCACCACCAGCACCTTCCCGCCTTGTGCCGCATGCCCCAGAACTACGTCAACAGGAAGGTCTGTCCCGTGTACGGTATCGGCCAAGCGGTACCGCAAGCGCGCCTCATGCTTCTCCGGCCCGTCGACGAAGGCCACGCTCCGTCCCTGAATCTCCTCAATCCTCCTACGGCGCGAGGGGGGCAACGAAGCCGTCATCACCAGCGTCGGCAGATGAAACTCCTCAAGAAACGCGATAAAGTGCTCGAATAGAACGTCATCGTACGCATGCACCTCATCGAATACAAGACAGGCCGTGCACAGTCTCGGCAGAAGGCACACGGAGGGTCGGTAGTTCGTCAGGATCCGCAGCAGCGTGTCCACCGTACAAGTCGTCGCAGGGTACTGCAAATGACTGATCACGTCGGAGACCGCGAGATCCTCTTCGGGAGACTGCTCGTGCACATCCTCGCCAGATGGCGGCAGCAATTCAATATCGATCTCGCTGCGCGAATGCATCAACTGCACCTGTTCCCCAAGAGGTGTCGAATAGTCATCGAAACTCTGTGTTGCCGTAGCCGTAGTGGGGAACGTAAAGAACATGCTCTGCGCTCCACGCGCCTGCGCCCACCGATAGGCCGCCACCGTTTTTCCCGATCCGCATCCGGCATCCACAACAACGATGTCCGACGTCTGCGCCGCTACACGCTCCTGAAATTCCGTGATCTCAGCAACCTCGGTGTGCAGGCCGCCCCCTCGCTGCGCGGCGACCAGTGCACCCAAGACAGTAGGCAGATCCTTGTCCTCCACCCGCGCGCGGAGACGTACAAGCGTCTCGTTCCAGTCATGGATGTTTTCACAGAGTCCCGACCCGAGGGTGTCGACCGCCACCAAGGCGCCGCGAAGAAGAGAGCCCAACCTGCGGTGAGTCGGGCTATCCTCGAATCTGACGAGCGCATCCTGGAGCGGTTCGCGAATCGCCTCTTCCCAGTCCTCCCACGAGAATCCCTTATCCAACGTCGTGTCCCATTCGGGCGCGACCACGGCCGTTCCGGAGACAGTCTCCACCAACGTGAAAAGACGTTCTGCCTTTAAGGACTCCAACAGAACAGTAATCTCGTCACGACTGAAAGACGGTCCCCTATCGTCCCGAGGAAGCTTCCGTGGAAATTTCAGATGATGCCCGACAATGGCACTGCTAAACAACGCCATTCGCCAGTCCGACACGTTCTGTGCTCCGAGTGAGGTCATGATCGCCTCCCTCAAACCTTCAAGCTCGGTCACCATCCAGAGCGAAACCATCTCGTGACGGATCAGGTGCGGCGCGCGCCCACGCAGCATGCGCTGAAACGCGTCCGTCGCTTTCCCTGCGTCGTGCACGGCGGCAGCCATCCTGAGAGCAATGCGGAACCACTCCACGTATTCCCGACCAACGACCCCGGACATGGCCAGGAGATCCTCCGCTTGCCCGTCCGCCAACCAATCCGCGATATCGAGGCACTGGCGCGAATGTCCGTATAGAGTCGCCGACCAGTCTGCTCCGCGTCCATCCTTGCCGACGCGTTTGGCCATCAGTGGGTTATACGACGGCATTCGTGCGCACCCCGCTTATTGGCAAGAAAAAGCCGGCGCCAAACCTCCTGCGACCTCCATACCCGTCCACTTGCAGAGCAACGGAGGCGCTTTCAGACAGATTCATCAAGCGCACGCCGAATCCGACGACCTTCTTTCCGTGTATGGTCATGACCCGCCTGCGCAACACCTCTACCGAGGATTCCCCGGACTCGAGTTCTTGTAGATGCGCCTCCAGGCGACCGGCAAGATCTTCAGGTTCGCACGCATTCTTCATGGTGACAAAACGCGCTTGCAATGACGCCGCCGGTTGGATTAAGCTTAGATTCGCTGGCCCAAGGCGAATGGACGCCCCTTTTACGTCCAGCGTTTTCCCTGCCAGCCCCACGGCAACAGCAACGGTTTCCTGGGACGTTTGGATGAACAGGTGCGCTTGTCGGATCAGGTGTAGGCGCGTCCCGACGTACGTGCCTCCGCAGATCGGCGATATGGCCAAGCCATCGAGCGCATGCAACTGCGGAGCGTGCCTGCAGACCGATGCATAGACGCCTTCGCCTTGGTCCGTCGGCACCCATTTTCCGAAAACCGAGTAGCGGAGCCGCAAAAGGCGTTCCACGGGGTACGAGTCGTACACAAAGATCACCTCCATGGTATGTAGTATAGTGTAACGTGTGGTGTGATCGGTGGTCGCATGGAAATTTTACCATGGGACGTCTTTGCAGTCAAGCATTTTCATGATGCAGTGACTCTTTGAGTTGAGCACTAGTGGAGTGTCACGTGTGTTCCGTAATTCAGCCGTGATGCCTTCGGGCGATTTGCTTTTCCTCTTTTATGGAAGCAAAGAGTTCGCTGCTTCGCTGCGAGGGAATGCCAGCGCCATACGGATGACGGTGCAGGGAAGTCCACTTCGAGAACCGACTCAGCGGGCTATCTGGCTCCAGAATGGGCATTACACGATCGAAAGTCACGCCGTGTAATCGTCCGGGAAGCATTTTCTGATATCCTCGACGATACCCAGTTGCTCTCCGATGGCATCCAGCAAAAATGATGTGGATTCATATGCATATGTAAGACCAGAGTGTTTGTCTTTCTGGTGGATGATTGCGATAGGCAGTTCTTATGCTTTTATATGTATTATAATATATATAAAGGAACAAGGATGCTAAGACTTACAGAAACCCAATAAACTCAAGGGTTTCTTGTCCTTTTAATCAGATCATCGTCGGGTGTTTCGGCAATGCAGGAAACACATGGTGCAGCCATCCGTGGAGGAAGTTGCGCGCGAATGCACCTTGACCGGGTGGTTCTTCATTCGATATCTTGAAGAGCAAGGCCCCCATCTTAGGTTTCGGTACCAAGTTCCCGACAGGCAAATGGAACAAGCGATCGTTTTGATGGAGGAATTCCTGGCCAGCCGACTCGCGACCCTGCGCGATGCGTCCGCAATAGAAACCAGGCGCCTCATTCCGATAAAAGGCCTGAGGACGGAGTCTCCATGGTCGGGGGAGTCACGATGGAAACTGAGGCTTACGATCCCGAGATAAGCAAGTATGGCAGGCCTCAAGGCGTGGTTTTCGCGGAGAAGATATTTGGCATTTCAAACCAACTCGCCGTTAATGCGACGGCTCTATTAATCCGGAATGTGGAATTGTCGATTCTCGCAGGTTTCGCAGTCGTTTGCTACGGGATCGCTAGGTGACTTTCCGTTGGGAGAAGTAGAAGACGGACACACAGAGCAGGAGGAGTGCTAAATGAGTTCAGAGCGCATAAGATGGCTAGCCAGGGTCAACGATCCGTCGCTGGCGATCGCATTTGTTCCGGGGTTCGCCGTCTCCCCAGTCCTGGTAATCGCGACACTCCACATGACGCCGCAAAGCGACCACCCTCTCGCCATCGCAATTTGGCTGATCATTTTGTTGGCGAGCGTCGCCACGGTCCTGATGGTAGTTGCGAAGCCGCGACCCTTGACGTTCGACGACGCGGGCATCCGCATTGGGCGGAAGTCATGGTCCAAAACAGACATCAAGTCCGTCGTTTTCCTGAGAAAAAATCGCACGATTCGTGTGCACCAGACGCGTCAAGCGCGCAGGCGTGACTTCTCATTAACCCGTCCATCGGACGCGAATGCGTTCGAAGCTGACCTGAGGGCGTGGGCCAACCGAATGCGGGTTCCTACGGAAATCCGCGTGTGACAAGGAAAATGCGAATCAGTGAGCGTCGAAGGCGCCGTCCACCATGCGACCATAATCATGAGGAAGGCTTTCGTTGACGATCTCCAAGTGTCCCAAGTGCGACGGAACGGATTTTGCTGAGGGAACGGATTTCATGCCGATCAAACCGTTGGACAAAAAACTCTCGATGGGATCGAACAAGATTTACACCTTTTGCCTGAACTGCGGAGAGGTCGTTTCCACACGAGTGGAGAGACCGGAGAAATTCAGGAACCGGTAGCCTGCGCGACGCCAAGCCCCCGACCAGGACCGGGCCTTTTCATCCTTCGTGGTGCCGCAAGGCGGCATGAGACTCACAAGAGAACACACAAAGCCGATCACTTCTGACGCTGGAAAATCCATCCCATGACTTGTGGTCTCGCGCGCGTTGTACGCTTTTCTTTAAACGCGGGCGCCGTCGTCGTCATCCACTGCCAAAATGCATCGCGAGCTACCCATCACTATTTTGCGCACCTCGCCCGCTCGCAAGAGAGTCGCGTCCCCTTCCCTCGCCCTACCTTGCTCCATCCCCCTCCCTCCCGTACATACGCACAACTCAGCAGAACCGTCCCCAACTGCCGCCCGAGCGCAACACCGTCAGGAAGTGGCGCAAGGAAGACCATCTCAAAAACATGATGGACAGCAAAGTCTTCCGGTTCACGAAGGAGATCGTCTTTCACGACAGTCAGCCGTGCGACGCAGAGCGGTACGTCGGACTCGCGCTCAGTCAGGGCGGGTTACAGGCGGTCCACAAGGTGGATCCCAACCTGCTGGGCAGTGATGTTGCAGCGTTCAGGAACAGGATCGAGGCCCACTTCTCGGCGACCGCACACTCGACGTCATCTTCATCTACCGAATGCTCATCGGCGTAAAGTAGAGCGGCCCCACGCGCCTGGAAGTCATGTCCGCCGGGCATTGACAAGGCGTGCATTGATAAAACCTGACGTCGGCGGCATCTGGATTGACCACGCCGCACGTGTGATGATAGGAGGAAAATTGACTCGCCAATATCCAGCGTCGAGGTCTTATTGTCGTATCTCGCTGGGGCGCATGTGTTTTCTTCATTCTATCATCCTCCATTCATACAATATCCAGTATGGACGGAGGACTCCCTATTAAACCTACCATCTCCCCCCTTGCCCGGAGCGGAGCGGCTCGCCTATGCTATACCGGGGACAGCAATTCTCCGGACCGCACAGGGCGCACGGACACTCACCCTTCACGAAGCCGATCTCCGATAAGATGCCGATTTCCGATAAAATGAAGATGTGTTGGACGATGTCGTACCCTGTGCCGAACAGGGCTTTCGCCAGCGAAAGTCTATAGGTTTACCGGATCGCCGGCACCCCTTTTCCTCGTCGCGAGTTCCGCAAAGCGGTGTCTGAGCAGGAGCAGAGGGGTGCCTGCGCCTAGCAGAGAATAGCAGCCGGCAGAATACGAGAACGACGGCTGCCAGAGAAAATGTATTCCCAAAACAGCATCCGAGGGAGAGGTTGCACATGACGCCGGACGGTGGAAAAAACGAACGCGGCAGGAGTGTGGCTGCCGTGAATGCAGCCGACGAGAGTGTGACCGCCGAAAATGTGGCCACTGATAATGTGGCGACTGAGAATATGGCCGCAGAAAATGTGGTCGCCGAGAACGCGTCGGCTGAGGCGGCGGTCGCTGAAATTGTGATCGGCAATGTGGAGCGGTTCTCCGGTTTCGAGGATGAATACGACCGCTCCCGCCCCGCCGCTCCGCGGCTTGTGATCGAGATCCTGACAAAGCACCTCGGCAAAAGGCCGTTCGTCGTGGTGGACCTGGGCTGTGGCACGGGATTGTCCTCCTTCGTCTGGCTGGAGCACGCAGACCGGATCATCGGCGTGGAGCCGAACGCCGATATGATCGGCAAGGCGCAGGACAAATTGCGCCGTCTGGGCAATACGGATCGCCTGTCCTTCGTCCAGGGCTACTCGAATCAACTTGACCTGGAGGGGGAAAGCGCGGACATCCTGACCTGTTCCCAGTCCTTTCATTGGATGGAGCCGCGGAGCACCCTCAAAGAGGCGGCGCGCGTCCTGCGCAAAGGCGGAATCTTCGCCGCCTACGACTGTGACTGGCCGCCGACCGTGCATTGGGAAATCGAGGATCAATACACCCGGCTGATGGACAGGGTGGAGGCCATCACCGCCACCCTGCCAGGCCCAAAGAGCACCGTGACAAAGGACACCGTGAAGAAGTGGCGCAAGGAAGACCACCTGAAAAATATGAGCGAAAGCGGGGTATTCCGATTCACAAGGGAGGTCGTCTTTCACGATCGGAAGCCCTGCGACGCCGACCGGTACATCGGCCTCGCGCTCAGTCAGGGCGGATTGCAGGCCATCCACAAGTCTGGTCCGGCATTTGCGGCAGTATTGAACGAGGACATCGCCGCATTCAGGGAGCGTGTGGAGAAATTCTTTCGCGGCGCGACACTGGACATTCTCTTCAGCTACCGGATGCGGTTTGGTGTGAAGTAGACGCCCATGATACGCAGCGTCACTCTATAAACAGAAATATAACCAAAAATTAGAACTTACAAGCGGCCGAAGGAGACTGAACAGGTGGGCAATGAGCAGGCCCGGCATGCAGTCGATCCTGCCAGCAAATGAGAGTCAACCGGAGGGAGTTGGCCATGTGCCGATTGTGTACCGCAAGGGAAATGTGTTTGAAAAGAGCGGCAGACTGGCGGGCGGCGAGCTGACGATCGTCGCGCACCAGTGCAACTGCCGCGGGTCGTTCGACGCGGGCATCGCGCGTGAAATCGCCCGGCGCTTCCCGGAGGTCGACCGCGCGCAGCGCCTGTGGTACCAGGAGGGTCGGCAGCGACTCGGAACCGTCCAGACGGTCCGCACCCATACGGGCCTTGTGATCGCCAATCTGTACGCGCAGGAGGACTGGGTGCGTCGGCCCAACCGGATCAACACGGACTACAGCGCGTTGGAACAGTGCCTGGCAACGCTGCGCGACGGGATGACGGCAGAAGATGTACTCGGCATGCCGAAGATCGGGGCGGGCCTCGGCGGCGGAGACTGGAATGTCATCGAACAGCTCATCGAACGGATTTTTCAGGATCGAACGGTGTACGTGTACGTGCTTTGAGGCGGGTTCGTCGGTGCTCTCAAGAATGACGCGGCGCTTTCAAGAATTCGTCGGTTTTTTCAGCGAAGAGAGGGGTAACTGGGTGAAGTCGTACCGGACATTGCTGGGAAATCGCCTGTTTGTCACCTATTGGACCGGCTCGACACTGGTGCTGCTGGGGTTGCAATTCAGCACCATCGCCCTCGTCTGGTTCGTGTTGCAGACCACAGGATCCCCCATGCGCATCGCCATGGTGCTGGCGGTGATCCCGATCGCGCGGGTGGTTACGAGTTCCACGGTCGGATGGGCGATGGACCGGTTCCCGCGACGGACCTTGATGATCCTGGATAACGCCGCACAGGCCGCCGTCTATTTGTCCATCCCTCTCTTGACCTGGGTCCACCGCCTGTCCTTCCCGCTTCTCGTCGGCCTGGTCGCCGTGGCGGCGGCGCTGTCGCCGATATCCATGATCGGCCGCGGCGTGTTGCTCCCGAACATCGTGGCCGACGGTGAGTTGGAACGCGCCAACGGCCTGTCGCAGGTCCGGAGCAGCCTGGTGACGCTGGGAGGTCCGGCCCTGGGCGGAGTACTCGTGGGATTCGCGGGGGCGCCCATAACCCTGACCGTCATCTCCGCGTGCTATATCCTCTACGTGCTGTCCTTATGGACCATTCCCGCGGCGCGTTATCGGGCGCCCGCGCCGCAATCCCCGCAAGACAGTCCCGCAGAGCCGGAACCCGTGAGCGCAAGGCGATTTCTTTTGCAAAATCCACTTTTCCTGCTATTTGTCGTCATTACACTATTTTTCAACCTCACCTACGGTCCGCTGGAACCGGCCCTGCCGCTGCTGGTGACCCGCGTCTTCCACGCTGGCGCGGCGACGCTGGGCCTCATCTGGAGCAGTTTTGCGGTGGGACTGCTCCTGGGGACGATTTCTTGGAATCAGTATCGCCCCCGCTGGACTCTGCGCGCCCTTATTTCGGGAATCATTCTCGGCTGGGGATTTTTCAGCGGCGTCGCCGGGCTGGCCGTGCGTCCGTGGCAGGCCATGCTGGCACTATTCTGCGGCGGTTTCGTCTTTGCGCCGTACAACATCGTCTCGGCCACTTGGCAACAGCGTCTGGTGCCGGATCGGTACCGGGGCGCGGTCTACGGCATGACCCAATCCGTGACAAGCGCGGGGCTGCCGGTCGGTCAGCTTATAGGCGGATTGGCCGTGAACGGGATTGGCGCGAAGGCGACCATCGTGGCAGGGGGCGCCGCGACCATGTTGCTGGGAATGGCGGTCAGTGGGCTGAAGACGATGTGGCACAGCGCGGCCAACCGGAGCGGCGAAGGGTGAAGGGGCAGCAAGGTCTGCCGGGCCGCCGTCATGCCCTTTGCTCGTCGCGAATATAGCGCTATGGGCAAGGTCTGCTGGACCATTGCCATGCCCTATGTCCGGCGAGTTTAGCGCCATGGGCAAGGTCTGCTGAGTCGTCGTCATACCCTTTGCTCGTCGCGAGTTCCGCATAGCGGACTGAGCGCCGGAGAAGCGCAGCTTCTGGCGTTTGCGCGCGTATTTTTGTCCGATCCGGGCCTGATCGTGATGGATGAGGCGTCATCGCGTCTCGATCCCGCCACGGAGCAGTGGATGGAACGCGCCGTCAGCCAACTGCTGGCCAACCGCACCGGGATCCTGATCGCGCACCGGCTCGCGACACTGGAACGGGTGGACGATATTTTGATTCTCGACAACGGACGGGTGATCGAATACGGACCGCGCGAACAACTGGCGAACCAGCCCGGATCGCGCTATCACCACCTGCTTGGCGCAGGGATGGCGGAGGTGCTCGCATGACAACCCTGTCGACGCTCTGGCGCCTGGCGCGCTTCAGACCGTGGCTGTACCTGTGCAATCTCCTCCTGTGGACGGCGATCCACGTATCGCCGATCATACCGGGCCTGCTGACGCAAGCAATATTCAATCACTTCACAAAGCGTCCGGCAGGCGGTGGTTCGGTGTGGGACCTGATCGCGCTTTTCATCGGGTTCACCGTCGCGCGGATGGCCTTGATCGCGGTAGGCGGCATCGTGGCGATCGTGGACAGTTTCTCCATCAACGCCCTGCTGCGCAGCAACCTGCTCGAACACATCCTGCGCCGGCCGGGCGCACACGCGATTCCAGGCACGACGGGGGAAGCGATCACACGGTTTCGCGAGGATGTGGAACAACTCGCGACCGCCGTGGACAATACGCTGGACCTGATCGGTTCCTCCGTCTTTGCGGTGATCGCGATCGTCATTCTGACGCGGATCAGCGTGACGATCACAGCATTTGTGTTTTTGCCCTTGACCGTGGTGATCGCCGCGGCGCAGATTGCCACGTCACGCCTGCACCGCTACCGGGAGGCCGGACGCGAGGCGACGGGGCGGGTGACAAGTGCGATCGGAGAGATGTTTGACGCGGTGCAGGCGATCCAGGTGGCAGTGGCCGAAGCGCGGATGCTGGCGAACCTGCGCGGGCTGAGCGACGCGCGCAGGCGCCTCATGGTGCGCGATGCCCTGCTCACGCAGGCGCTGGACTCTGTGTTCGCCAACACAGTCAGTCTCGGTACCGGGCTGATCCTGCTGCTGGCCGCGGACGGCATGCGCACAGGCCATTTCACTGTCGGGGATTTCGCGCTGTTCGTTTTCTACCTGGGGTTTATCACTGAATTTACCATGCGGATCGGACGCATGATGACATTGTACAAACAATCGAGTGTCGCAGTGTCGCGGCTGCGCAATCTGCTCTTTGGCGACGACCCGCGCATCCTTGCCAAGCCACAGCCCATGCGCCGCCCGGCAACGGTCGGCGAGCGCGAACCGGCGCGAGAAAAGTTGCGGCGTCTCGACGTTTCTGGCCTGACCTTCCGCCATCAGGCGTCGGGCAAAGGGATCTTCGACATTGGTTTTTACATCGCCGCGGGTGAACTGGTGGTGATCACCGGACGGATCGGAGCGGGCAAGACCACATTGTTGCGGGTCCTGCTCGGCCTTCTGCCGAAAGAAGGCGGCGACATCGTTTGGAACGGGCAGCCAGTGGCAGATCCGGCCGGTTTCTTCATCCCGCCGCGCTCCGCTTACACGCCGCAGATTCCGACATTGTTCAGCGACACCATGCGGGAAAACACCCTGCTCGGCATCTCCGCCAGCCAGGCGGAACTAGAGACGGCGGTCCATCTGGCAGTGCTGGAGGATGACGTCGGCGCGCTTGAGCACGGCATGGACACCCGCATCGGCCCGCGCGGCGTCAAACTGTCAGGCGGCCAGGTGCAGCGCACGGCCGCCGCGAGGATGTTCGCGCGGGAAGCGGACATCTACGTGTTTGACGACCTTTCGAGCGCGTTGGATGTCGAAACGGAGCGGTCGATGTGGCGGCGCATCTTTGCGCGGGAGAGGCAGAGCGCCTGCCTGGTCGTGTCGCACCGCAAGGCGGTGCTGGAGCGGGCGGACCGGATCATCCTGCTGCGCGGCGGACGGGTGGAAGCCACGGGCACGCTGCGGGAGTTGCTGCCGCAATCGCGGGAGATGCGCGAACTGTACATGGGGACGTGCGACGAGGCAACCTGAGCGGACGCGGATGCCACAGCAACGGCTATCTTGAGAATGTCTTCCACCGATCGCCGTCCATCTCTTGGGACGCAAGATTCTGCCCAGGGGACATGGGATAAAGTCCGCACCGCAGGCGCCTTAATCCCACCTGTCGTGTTTGAGGCTTCAGTCAAACACGACAGGTCCCGTCGTGCGCCTGCCAAAATTGGGTTTATCCCATGTCCCTCAGACACGACTGCCGCGGACTCGCGCTCCTCGGCGGACGGGCAAACGGACTGCAGCGGGCATTCGCCGCAGCGCGGGCGCCGGTTCAGGCACAGCGAGTGGCCAAGCGCGTCGATGAGCGCATGGTACTGATTGTACAGCGCTGTGTCGGACGGCAGGTGGTTCATGAAAAACCCGCGCAATTCCTCATAGGTCGCCTTCTCCCGCGTGAGGCCAAGCCGGAAAAAGATGCGCCGCGTGTACGAATCGACGACGAAAGACGGCTGATGGGCGGCATACAGAATGATGTCGTCGGCGGTCTCCGGGCCAATGCCCCACACGGCGAGCAGGCGCGCGCGCAGTTCGTCCGCGGGCAGCGCGAGCAGACGACCTGCGTCGCCCCCGAACTCCCTGTCCACCATGGCGGCGAACGTCTTGAGTTTTTTCGCCTTCATGTGGTAATAGAGCGTCGAAACGATGCATTCTTCAATCCGTTCCACAGGCGCCCTGTGCAGGGCCGCCAGCGTGAGCAGGCCGCTTCCGCGCAGGCGGTCGATCGCCGTCACCACATTCTTCCACGCCACGTTTTGCACAAGAATCGCGCCGATGATCACTTCTTCCGGCGTCTCGGCCGGCCACCAACGGCGGTCACCGTAGTGCGCGAACAACCGCTCGTAGATTCGCCGCAATGCCGCCGCCGTCTGACGCCCCATGGCGATCCGCCCCCTTTTTGAACAACCCCTTATCGGTAACATATCCCCTGCGTCGCAGAGTTCCCGCCCCTTCCCGGACAACCCTCTCAAAGATGGCCTCTCAAAGATGGCGGAACACGTCAATCCCAGCGCCGACAAGGATCCACAGACCAAGCAGGCCGAGCGCGAATCCGGCCAGTTTCTCCGTCCATTCCCCCAGATAGCGTCGCAACCGGTTTCCGAAGGTGATACCGATCAAGGTGAAAAGAAATGCCTGAATGGAGATCAGGCCGATGGTCAATCCGATCGGAACGCCGATCAGCCCGATGGAAAAGCCGACCGCCAATTCATCCACGCTGATACCGAACGCGGCGGCGATCAGCGCCCACCCGGCCAGATTCCGTTCCAACCCCTCCTGTTCATCGTCTTCATCCGCGAAAAAGAGCAGCCACACCGCCACCGCCAGCAGTGCGACACCGCCTGCCAGCGACGCCCAATTTCCGATCACGCCTCCCGCCGCCTGTCCGGTCCACAACCCGAGCATCGGCATCAGCGCCTCGGCGCAGGCGAAGGTGAGCGCAATCCGGACTCTTCCCGCCGTTTTCCGACAGCCGAGCGCTATGGCCACGGCAAGCGTATCCATTCCGAGCGACAAGACCAGCGCAACCATCTTCAAACCGGTCATCGCGCCGCCTCCAACCCACCGGGCACGCTGCTGGCCGTCCGGCGATTGCATTTCGCTTCCCATTCTGCCATTTCAACCGAACTGATGTCCATGTCGAACTGCGCGACCACCGCATACAGTACGACATTATGTAATGTGGCTATCCCGTTAACTCAGCACCGGTTGCAATTCGAACGTGAGTTCGATAGTATCGTGTTATAGGATTGGTAGGTCGCGAGAGGGGGACACCCCAAATGCTGCAACGTCCCATGACCCTTCTGGACTTTCAGAGCAAGTTTTCGACTGACGACGCTTGCCGGAATCAGCTCTTTTCCATGCGCTGGCCCGAAGGGTTCCATTGTCCCCGTTGTGGACACGATCGCTGTTATGTCGTGCGGGATCGGCATCTTCTGCAATGCCAATCGCCCTC
>JAKACR010000354.1 GCA_021821225.1 Bacillota bacterium
CACAGGATGTACGGGAGAGTCGCAGTTTAAACAGGTGGATGGTTCACACCTTTTGCCAATCGGCGTTCAGATCGTCCAACACCGTCCGCGCGTGGCCCTCCACCTTCACTTTCGGATAGACGCGGCGAATCATCCCGCGTTCGTCGATCACAACGGTCGTTCGTTCAATCCCCATGTACTTCTTCCCGTACATGTTCTTTTCTTTGTACACCCCGTACGCCGAACAGACTGCGGCATCGGCGTCGGACAACAAGGGGTACGGCAACGCCAGCTTGCGGGAAAATTTTTCATGTGATGCGATGCTGTCCGTGCTGAGACCCAGCACCTGTGCCCCCAATTCCGTGAACGCCGCATACGCGTCGCGAAACTGGCCGGCCTCGTTCGTTCAGCCGGGCGTATCGTCTTTGGGGTAGAAAAACAGCACGACAATCCGTCCCCGGTACTCTTCCAAAGACACTTCTTCGGCGCTTGTCGCCGGCAACGTGAACACCGGCGCGGCCTGTCCGACTTCAAGCGGCATGCCCAATCCCTCCTCGCGCACAGTATACAGGAGATTTGGACTTTATCCCACGTCCTTTACCCCACGTCTCCTAGCCGCGCGCAAGAATCCGCACCATCACCTGTTCAATGCCGAAAGCATCCGCATTAATCCGACCGCCGGGCAGGAAAATGTCGATCCGGTTCCCCTGGATCGCACCCCCCATATCATTGGCCACCGCGTAAAATCCGCCCTTTGGCAACGCGGAATCGCTGTAGCCGCTGATAAATAGCCTGCTTCCCAAGGGAATCACGGACGGGTCGACAGCCACATCGCCAAAGCACAGCGGCTGGCCCAAGGCATTCACCCCGCCATACCCGCCGTTGGAAGCGGAAGAGGCATCCTACGCGGTGGCCGTCATTCTCTTCACAGGCGCGGCAACCGGGATGAAACGCCGCAGCAGGGGCCGGCGCGGGATCCCCGCGCCGGTTGCCATTGTGCTGCCGCGTGCAATCAAGAGCACCTGTCCAGCGCGCAAGGGCAATGACGGCGACAGATGGTTCAAAGCACAGAGCGACGCCACTGTCGTTTGATACTGGTGAGCCAGATAGCCCAGTTGGTCTCCCGTCTGTATCTTGTAAAGAAACGGCAGGGCAAGTCGTGCGCCAACGGAAAGACGGGTCGACGCAAAGAGATGATTGACCCGGAGAAAATCCGCCAAGCCGAATCCGCCGATCGCCGCGACGGACTGAACAGTTTCTCCGGCACTCACGATATGAGGCGCCGGCGGCAATCCAGCGGCCGCGGCAAAGGATGGGGGAAGAGTGAAAAACGTCAGACAGGCGCTTCCTGCAACCGCGCAGAAGACGGCCGCAGCGCGCCTCCGTGATATGTCCGGCATGGTCCCTCCTGCGCCTCCGGAGTTAGCTGACGGGTTCGGGCGAAGGTTGCCCGCTCGCGAAGAGTTCACCCCAGTTCCATACGGTTCCTCCGTACGCGCCGTGCGGCGCGATTCGGCTATGTGGTTTCAACATTCATGCTACCGGAAGAGCGCACGCCTGTCAGCCGGTGGTTTCTTCCTGAGGAGTCATTGCCGCACCACGCGCACGAGGGAGATGGTTGGATCGTCCGGTCCCTGAACAGGCAATCCGGCATGCAGCGACTCCTCGATGTACTGCACATTGTCCAATGTAACGATCTCTCCGGGCAGCAGGATTGGAATGCCGGGGGGATAGACCATGATCATGTCAGCTATCGTCCGGCCGATCGATTCGCGCAGCGGAACCACTTCCGCGTCGGCATAAAACGCCTCTCGCGGCGGCATGGCAAGGCGGGGAGTGGACGGAGCGAATATTTTCGGCGGCGCGCCCGGCCGCGGAGGATGATTTCTGCTGATATCCGAGAGCGCGGCGAGAAGCGTGTTCACCGTCGACTCGTCATCGCCAAAACTGACGATGCACAATATATTATATAAATCAGACAGTTCCACTTCGATCCCGTACTGCTCGCGCAAAAGCCGCTCCACCTCGTACCCCGTCAACCCCAGATCAGCGACGCGGACCGTCAGCTTCAGCGGATCGAAGGCATACGTGGCGGAGCAACTGAGAATCTCCTCGCCAAAGCAATACAGGCCGGGCAGTTCATTGATCCGGCGTCTGGCGCGCTGCGCCAGTTCAATGGCGCACTCCAGCATCGCCCGCCCGGACAGGGCCAACTGGCGCCGCGCCGCGTCAAGCGACGCGAGCAGAATGTACGAAGTGGATGTCGTCGTCAGCATGGACAGCACCGAGTGCACATGCCGCGCCCTGACGATCCCTTCTTTGACGTTCAGAATGGAACTCTGGGTCAACGATCCGCCCAGTTTGTGCACACTGGTGGCGGCCATGTCACATCCCGCGGCCATCGCTGAAATCGGCAAGTCTTCGTGAAAATACGTGTGCACACCGTGTGCTTCGTCGACCAACACCGCGACGCCGCGGACATGCGCAATCTCGACAATACGCTGCAGGTCGGTCGCAACGCCGAAATACGTCGGATTGATCACAAGGACCGCTTTCACGTGCGGGTGTGCGGCCAGTCCGGCCGCGACAGACTCGGCGCGCACACCGTGGGCGATGCCCAGTTTCGGATCGATCTCCGGATGCAGAAAGTACGGTTTTGCGCCGGACAGAATGATGGCCGCCAAAACAGATTTGTGGATATTGCGCGGAACCAGGATTTCTTCGCCGGGCCCGACGACCGCCATGATCATCGCCATGATGGCTCCGCTCGTTCCTTGGACGGAAAAAAACGTCGCATCTGCCCCGAACGCTTCGGCCGCCAGTTTTTGCGCCTGCGCGATAATGCCCGTCGGGTGCATGAGATCATCGAGCGGCGTGATGTTGATGAGATCAATGCTGAGCGCGCGCTCACCGAGAAACTCGCGAAATTCAGGATCCATCG
>JAKACR010000043.1 GCA_021821225.1 Bacillota bacterium
TCACCCTTAACCCTTCCGCACATCTCGGCCTTGGACTTGGGCGTCACGTATTTTGCTTGGGGGATTCTCGTGGCGATCTCGTCGGTGTTTATCGTCAATGCGCTCACGCGCCGCCTGCGATCCGTCACCGTGTTGATCGTCAATCTGAGCCTGTTGGTCCTGTTGTTGCTCGCGGCGGGATTCGCATCTCCGAGCGAACTGCTGATTCTCATCGTGATCTCGGGATTGTTCTGCGGGATCGCCAACGCGCTGTTCACGACGCTGGCCATGGAGGTTTCGCCTTTTCCCCGCTCCATCTCGTCGGGCGCGTACAACTTTCTGCGCTGGTCCGGCGCGGCGATCGCTCCGGCGCTGTCCGGCTGGATCGGACAAACCACCCGCATGACGGTGCCGTTTTTTATCTCCGGCGGCATCGTGGCGATCGGCATTCTGGTGTTGTCGGTCCGGGGCTCGTCGCTGCAGCGCGCAATGCAGGAACAGTCCGCCGAGGGGGCGAATTGAGGATTTGGAACGATCGACATATGGCGTTGTTGGCACAATTGCCATCAAGGGAGCGTTGATTCACCATGAGAAACTCGCGGCGAGAGCAGCGTCTGGCGGCGGCCTCGGGAGTTGTCCTGTCTCCAATATCCCGGCGGACTTCCCGGTTGGCGATTGCCCTGCGGCTCTTTGTGGCGACCCTGCTTTGGATCTATCTGCACATCGTCTGTCGTGTCGAGTATCGCGGCAGGCTGCCGCTGCGACAGGGAGCCACGCTGGTCATATCGAATCATCTGCACGATTTGGACGGCATGGTGGCTCCCATTCTGTTGACATTCACCGGCCCGTGGCGCCGACCGGTCTACTGTGCGGCGTCACAGCGCCTGTTTGAACCCGGATTTCTGGCCACGCGTTTCCCAGGGATCTTTCGCCCATTTCTGTACAGGCGCAACGCGGCGGGCCTGTTCACCGTTCTGGGAGTGCTTCCGATCGAAAATCAGCCGCTCATGCGTCCTCTTTCCAGTTTCGCGCATTTCGTACTGCAAGCGGCGGGAGATCTCCCGGTCAAGGACGTGTTCACACCAGAGACGTTACAAAAGTTCAGCCTACCGCCCGCAGCGCCCCTGAGCGTCTTGTGGGATAGGCGATACGCAGCGGCCATGCTGGTTCGCCGTGTTTCGCTCACCGCACTGCAAGAGCCGTACCGCACCATGGTGCGCAGCGCGCAACGCGCCCGAATTGAAGGACAGATGCAGGTTTTGAAGGAGCGATTGCGCGAGGGGGCGACGCTGTACCTTACGCCCGAGGGACGCTATTCGCCAAACGGCCGTGTGCAGAGACTGCGTCTGGCTCTCCAGGAACTGCTGCCGTTGGCAGATCGCGTCTACGGGATCGCCATCAACTACGACCCCTTTTTGCGGAGGCATCTGTCCTTATACGTGCGGATTGGACCTTTTGCTCCAGATGGGAATGATTCCGGATGGCTCGCGCGGCAGCGGACGATCACGGTCAGCCAGGTGGTAGCGGCGGCCGTTTTGAGCCTGCCGCGGGCGTTTACGGAGCAGGACGTGCGGGACCGGGTGCGGCGGCAGATCGAGGCATTTCCGCCGTCCGCCCCGGTGGCTTCGGAACTCGCCCAGGATGGCGTCGCGGTAACACGGTGTCTGCGCGGGATGGTCAAGAGGGGCGTTGTGTTGCCTGTGGCGAACTCCTCGCGCGGTGAGTTGACGCTGGCCGGCGAACGTAAACGCGCATTGGCGATTTTTCCGGATGTGTCGGATATCCTCGTTTTTCTCCAGCAGTCGCTGGACGAGACCCTGGAGGCGTGCCGCGGCGCACTGGTCCCCACTTCTTCATCCATACCGCTGCCTGTCAGGGAACACGCGCTGAGGTCGTCTGAACAGATGGTCGATCCAGTCAACCCGGTTAACCCGGTCAAATCGAAAGCGTGAGAGCGCACTGTTGGAATGGCCGGCCGCAGCGCCGGCGACGGGATTGCTGCATACGGGTCGGCCAAAGACGGCTGGGAGATTGCGGCGTCGCGCAACGGGGATTCTAAGGCACGTGATCTAGGGGGCTTGACAGTGTTGTTCATATCAATGGGCGCTGTCCAATCAATGGGGAGAAAATCCAGCGCCCAGATTCGTTCTATGCGGCCAATGGCAAGTTCAGCGATGCATGACCGGCATCATTCGGACAGTGTCGGCGATTCATCGATCATCACGGCTCGATGGTCTGGTTGGGCGAGTGCCATGAGAACTCCCAGACCAAGCATGGCGGCGCTTAGGACAAGGCCGAGTCGCAAGCCCCCTCCAGTATCCGACAACGATCCCGCGAGAAAAGGGCCGAGGCTCTGGCCCACCCCAAACGCCACCGTGAGCGCGCCCAGTGCGGCTGTCCACTGATTTACGGGCAGAGAACGCCGCGCCACCGCCGTTACACCAGTTACCACCGCCAAAAACGCCGCGCCAAACAGGACCGCCGATCCCAGGACGGCAAGGGTGGTTGTCGACCATAGCGGAAGCAGCACACCGCAGAGGACCAGCCCGATGAGTAGCGCGACGCCGCGTCCCCCCGCAGTACGGCCCAAGAAGTTTCCCCACAGAAAAGCAGATGTCATCGCCGCGGTTCCAAGAAGTGTCCAAAACCAGACGATTTCCTGCGGGCCAGCCCCGTGATGCTGAAGAAAGACGACGATAAATGTCATATATACGATATAACCCGCGCCATAAAATCCATAGGCCATCAGCGCGGGGCGCAGCCGGCGAAGCCTTAGACGCGCTTGAGAACTGTGACTGGCGGAGGTCGGATAATCCTGAACGACACGGCGCGTCGCAGAAACGACACCCGGCAAGGTCGCCAAGCTGATCAGTCCCAACATTGTCCATGCCATGCGCCAGCCTGTGGATTGAGGGAACGCTGCGAGGAGAGTCGGGACGATCCAGGCTGAGAGGACAATCCCGAGTCCCGCTCCGCTAAAATAGACGCCCAGGAGGAAGGCGGCTCGCTGCGAAGAGTCCTGGGCGCTGGCTTTTGCCACGAGTCCCCCGCCGAGCACAAAGGCCACCCCGCCCGCCGCTCCGCTCGCCCAGCGAATCAGCGCAAGGACGAGGTCATTGCTCGTCATGCCGCTTCCCAGCACGGCCACAGATGTCAAAGCCATGCTGGCAATAAAAACTCGGGCGAGTCCCCGCCGGTGCGCCAGCGGCGCGGCAGCCAGAGCTCCCATGAGGTATCCCAGAGCGTTGGCGGTGTTCATGGCCCCCGCCGTCGTCAATGACCATCCGAGTTCACGGACCATGGCGGGCAATAGCAACGCATACGCAAAGCGGGCGAATCCAAGTGCCACGACGGGTCCGGCGGCCAGTGCGACGGGAATCCATAACGGGACGGGGCGATGGTTCGAGTTTCCTTCCGGTTTCATCGCTCAGATTCCCCACAATCATCCGTATGCCGCAGGTGAAATTTTGACGGGTCGCCAGAGGAGGAAATCATGCCGTTGGGAAAACGGGATTCCCACAACAACAGGCGCGCGACCCGTCGCGCTAAAGCAGCCGTTCGCGTATTGCCCGTCACCAACACACGGGCGTTGACGCCGTCAATCAAGAGCAATAACTCATCCGCCAGACGCGCCGGATCTGTCGCGCCTGCATCCCGGGCCAGATCGGCCAGCAGGGACAGCCACCATTGTTTATGCTTGCGGATCACTTGTCGGGCGGGTTCGTCATGCGGATCGACGAGTTCGGCTGCGGCGTTCAAAAAGGCGCAGCCCCGTGCTCCCTGCTGGCCAGACCAGTCTTCGAGCCAATCGAACACGGACAGCAGGCGGTCCTCGGGTGATTTGTCCGTCCGCTGGTCTAGATAGGCTTCTATCCCCTGGCGGCGCACATGATGCTGGGAATCCAACGCGGCGGCCACCAAGTCGGATTTAGACCGGTAATGGCTATATAGCGTCGGTTTCGAAACGCCCGCGTGGCTTGCGATGGCATCGACGCCGGAGGCGGTAATGCCTTCGGCGTAAAAGAGTTGCGCCGCCGCAACGGCCAACCGGTTCCGGGTGGTGGTGGAAGTTTTCATGGAACTATACTAACCGGCCTGTTAACCGGCGTCAAGATCAAACGGGCCGTAAGTGACGGTGCCGTCAGTGGCGGGCCGCCTGCACAGGAGACTTTATCCCATGTCCCCTAGTTCACGAATGACGGATGCTGTGCGCGCCAAGCGGCGACGTAGGATTCCAGCGCTCTGTGCAGTTCCCGGCCGATCTGCGCGTATGCGCCGTCGTCAAGGTTTGCCAGGGAGACACGAACGGACCATGCGGGACCGTAAAAGCCGCCGCCGTTGAGCAGGACGATGCCGGACTGTTCGGCGAGGCGAAAGAGGATGTCGACGGGTTCATAGTTTTGGCGCAGATAATCGGCAAATGCCGGACCGTAATGCTGATTCGCCCATTCGGCCAGATCGAATTCGGTGTAGTAGTAGGCGCCGCCCGCTAGTGTGGGCGCGGTCAGTCCCAGACCGTCGTACAACAAGGCCATGCGCCGCCGGCAGATGGTTTTGGTGAGATTTTTGTACGCATTTTCCCGGTCCAATAGGGCAAAGGCGGAAAACAGCGTCATCTGCACCTGCTGCGGGGTCGACAGACCGGCGGTGTGGTTCAGGGCGACCTCCCGGCTGTCCGCCACCAGACGGTCGATAAAACGCAGTTGCGCCGGATGTTGCGAGAGCGAGGCGTACCGTCCGTCCAGTTCCTGAAGCTGTTTCGCGGGGAGTTGGCGCAGGAGGCGGTCAAACACATTGTCCCGGTGGATGGCCACCACGCCGATGCGCCAGCCTGTCGCGCCAAAATACTTGGAGAAGGAGTACACGCTGATCGTATGGTGGGGCAGTTCTGCCATCAGTGATCGGTAATGGCTCACAAACGTGCCGTAGACATCGTCGGATATGATCATCAGGTCCGTGCGGTCGTGTTTGACAATGTCGATCAGGCGCCGGACAGACGCCTCGTCCATGGCGACCGACGGCGGATTGCTCGGATTGACGAGAAACAGCGCCCGGATGGCGGGGTCGCGCAATTTCTCCAGTTCGGACGCCGGATACTGCCACGTGTGATCGCCGTTCGCCGTTTCGCCGTCGGCGCGGATCTCAACAACGTCAAAACGGTATTTGTGCAACTGCGGGATCTCGACATAGGGCGGAAATATGGGCACCATGACGGCGATCCGGTCTCCCTGGACCAGCAGGTGGTTTTCCACGAGTGTGTCGAAGATATAGCACATGGCCGCTGTGGCGCCTTCTACGGCGAAGATGTCAAATTCCCCCGCAGACGGATCGCCGTCGAACAACTCCTGCACGAGATAGGCGTGAACGATCTTTTCTGTGTGAGCCAGCATGCGGTCAGGGACCGGGTAGTTGTCCCCGATGATGCCGTCGCAAAGTTCGTGCGCCCACGCGTCAGGAGAAAAACCCTGTTCGCGCACGCCGTATTCAAAAATATCCCCGAGCAGCCGAACTCCCGCTTCCTGTGCGTGTTCCTGCACAAAAGCGCGCAGCCGCCGCGCGCTATTCCCCAGTTCCGGTTGGCCGGCGAGCGTTCCCTCGTCGTGAACGCGCCGGCACTCCAGCACGGCGAACCGGCCGAGTGAAAAAAAGGCGTCGCGCGCAGCGGCGGCCGTCCAGTTCGGATTGCCGCGTCCGGCGTCCAGCAGGGCGCGCGCGCCTTTTTTTTCGCCGTCCCGCGCCAGACTGATGAGCTTGTTCTTGAATTCAAACGGGCTGATCGCTTCAAACGGGCGTTCCATGGCACGGCGCTGTTCAAGATCGTCTTGCATCGGCAACTCCTCCAGTATTGGGTCAACGAAGGAAGTATTGCCCATGAGATGGATGCTTATGAGGGAGTGGATTCGGGGAAACAAATGCTTCGGCTGGGGTGCAAGTTGGTTCCCTGGGAATGTACCGTACGGCGAAAGCCTCCGAATGAATCCCAGTTGTATGGGACGTGGTGTACTGTCGGGAAAGCGTACTCTTCAAAATCGCATCAGAGTTAGCCGGTAAAGAACCAAGCGACTGTATCTATGTTGGTGACGATCTGTATACGGAGATCCATTGGCTTCCGAACAGGCCGAGGTCGAAGGCGCCGAGAGCTAGGCGAGGCCGAAGAAGTGGAGGAAAGATGCGTGGGCCCTGCTATATCCCATGTCCCCTTGACGAACGGACCGGGCGCCAGTACACTTTTGGCAAGAAAACTTGCGGCGAAACAAGTATTCTTGCAAATCGTTATTGCTAAGTGTCATTGCCGGACATCGAAGGCGGGGCGATCGAAAGCGGCGTGGATGGCGCAAAGCGGCAGGGCGGGAGGGAACGGGATGGCGCAGCTTCACAACCGCGTGCGGTGGTATCGGACGAAGGCCCGCATGTCCCAGGCGGAACTGGCGGATCGCATCGGGGTGACGCGCCAGGCGGTCAGTCTGATCGAAGCGGAGCAGACGGTTCCCAGCACGGCGGTTGCTCTGAGGCTCTCCGCCGTCTTTCACGTCCCAGTGGAGACGCTGTTTTACGAAGAAGGGGCGGGGCTTGTCGCCGTCCGAACGGATCCCGGCGATCATCCGGCTGCGGGAGAGCGTGTGTTGCTGGCCCGCATTGGCCATGACCTCGTCTCGCACAGGGCGACGGAGCTGTATGGCCAGCGCATGCAGGCGCTGCCCGCGACAGGTGTCGCCGTCCGAAGCGGCGGTGCGGGTACGGTGCTGGTCGAGACGGTCCCTGGCGCGTCACTGCGCACGTGGGGCATGATCGCCGGCTGCGACATTGCTCTGGGCTTGCTCGCGGCGTACGCATCCAGTTCGCCGGGCGGGATGCAGGTACTCTGGCGCAATGCGGACAACGGTCTCGCGCTCCGCTTGCTGCGTGCCGGACTCGTGCATGCGGCGGCGGTGCATACGCCGTCCTCATCTTTGGTGGAGCGGGTGCGAAACCGGGGAGATGCCTGGGTGAATTTTGCTTCCTGGCAGGTGGGGTGGATCCTGCGCCGCTCTGACGGACGCGGTTTTGCCGGAGTGGGCGATCTTGCGGCGGGACGGCTGCGGCTGGTGAACAGGCCGGCCGGCTCGGGAGTGCGCGCTTTGCTGGACAGCCTGCTGCGCGAAGCGGGGGTTGACGGGCCGTCCATCCCAGGCTACGACCGCGTAGTCGACGGCCACCTCCAGGTCGTGGACGCCGTGGCGATGGGTATCGCCGATGTCGGGATCGGCATGGCGAGCGCGGCTGTGCTGGCCGGCCTCGCATTTCTTCCGATTCGCGAAGAGTCGTGCGATATCGTCATCCCCGGCGATCTGGCGGAAGACGAGGAGGCGCAGCGGGTGCTGGATGCGCTTTATTCGGATGAATTTCGCTGGGATCTGGAGCGGTTTGGTCCGTATGATGTCAGCAGGACAGGCCGGTCCACCCTGTGATTTTGGGAACGGCCAGATCGGTGCGCAGGGCCATGCGAAAATGGCTCTTCTAGATCGGTGGACAGAGGCGTGCGAGGAGGAACGCGACGGATGGAGTCATCCTTAACAAGGGGGGTCAGCGTGAAAAGGCACAGGTGGTCAAGCAAGTGGATCATCAGGGGCGCGCTGCTTGCCGTGTCGTTCATTGCCACGGGCTGCGCGAACAGCCTGGCCGCCGGTGCCAGTGGCGGAGGTTCCAGCGCATCCGGCGCGGCGGACAAGGCTGTGGGCAAGGCTGCGGGGATGGCGAACATCGCATATGCGGGTTCGCTCCAGTTGGTTAATGACGAATTCGTCGCGCCCCTGTTCACGCGCGCGACGGGCATTCACTACAGGGGGCAGGGCGGGGGCGCGTTTGGCGTGGCGCACATGATCGCGGCCGGTGAACTGACGCCAAACGTGTTTGAGAGCATCGGCACGGCGCCGGTCAAGCTGCTCATGCCAAAGTTCACGCGGTTTGCAGTCGGCTTTGCCAGTTCGCCGCTCGTCGTCGCGTATTCTCCGACAAGTCCGTTTGCGCCGGAATTCAGGGCCATCGCCGCGGGGAAAAAACCGCTGCGCGACCTGTTCTTGCTGATGGAGCGGCGGAATTTCCACCTCGGCCGGACGAATCCCAACACGGACCCGCAGGGGCAGGCATTCATCCTCATGCTGCAGTTGGCCAATGTGTATGAACACCTGCCGAAGGGAACGGCGGCGCGCATCCTCGGCGGGCTGGCCAATCCGCGGCAGATTTTTGCGGAGGAGGCCATTTTGTCGCGCCTGCAGGCAGGGCAACTGGATGCCGCCAGCGCGTTTTTGTCCGAAGCCGTCCAGCGCCGCCTTCCCTACATCGCTTTGCCTGCGCAGATCAACCTGGGCGATCCGGCGTTCGCCCGCGCTTACAGAACCCAGTCGCTCCGACTGTCGAACGGGCAGACCGTCAGAGGGGCGCCGCTTGAGATCTACGCCACAACCGTCGGCGGCACTCCGGATTCCGCGGCGGGTCGGTCGTATCTCTCTTTCCTGCTGTCGCCTGCGGGGAGAAAAATATTTCAAAAGGAGGGCTACACACTGACCAAACCGCAGATCTTCGGCACCGCCGCAGCGATTCCCCCCGGCATCCGCAGACAGATCGCGCGATGACAGGCGATGGATTGACTGGCGATGGGTTCATGCGTGTAATCCCTGTCTTGCTGACCATGCTGGCCGGCGGCTTTTTGCTGCTGCCTGTGGCGGCGCTCGTGATGCACACGGGCGGTGCCGGGCCGGGCGCCTACTTTGCGCCGGACGTTCGGACGTTTCTTTTCACGTCGCTTGAGGCGACAGTCTACTCGATGGCGGTCATTCTCTCGCTCGGGACGGTGGCGGGCTACATGCTCGCACGCCGCAAAGGCGCGGCGTGGCGCGTGCTGGAATTTCTTCTGATGATTCCGCTGTTGTTGCCGCCGCTGGTGATCGGGCTGTTGATGATCTACGTCTACGGACCGTACGGGCTGGTGGGGCAATGGCTGGCGCATTTCCGGCTGTCGGTGACCAACACCCTGCTTGCGGTGGTGATCGCGCAGATTTATGAAGCCATGCCATACTATCTGTTCGCGGCCCAGGGGGCGTTTTCGCAAGTGGATGAGTCGCTGGAGCGTACGTCGCAGAGTCTCGGCAGACCGCCTTTGCAGACCTTCTTTCGCATCACGCTGCCCCTGGCCGCACCGGGGCTGACGGCGGGCTTTGCCATGGCGTTCGCGCGGTCGATCGGGGCGTTTGGCGCGGTGATCGTCGTTGCCTACTATCCGCATACGCTGCCTGTGGCCACCTGGATTGCGCTTGAGGAGCAGGGCCTGCCTTCCGCTCTGCTGCTGACCGTGATCTTTTTGCTTGCCGCGCTGCCGCTGCCTTTGATCCTGCTTCTGTGGAGGCGTTTGAGGCATGCTGGAAGTCTCCTGTGAAATCCGCGCCGGGCGACCGTTCCCAGTCCGTGCAACATGGCGGCTGGACGGCGGGACGCTCTGTCTGTTCGGGCCGTCCGGCGCGGGCAAATCCACCCTGCTGTCGGCTGTCGCCGGATTTTTGCCGCTGCATGCGGGTGAGATCCGCTGGGCGGGTCGCGTGATGGCCGACGCGACAAGACAGACGCCGCCGTGGCGGCGCAGGTTTGCCTATGTTGAGCAGCAGGCCAATCTGTTCAACCATCTGACCGTGCGACAAAACATCCTATACGGGACGGAGCGCGGGCGACGCAATGCGGCGATGGATATCGTGGACATGCTGGAACTGGGGCGGCATCTGGACAGGCGTCCGCGCGACCTGTCGGGCGGCCAGCGGCAGCGCGTGGCGCTGGCGCGCGCACTGGCCTCCGATCCTGTCCTGCTGTTGCTGGACGAACCGTTTTCCGCGCTGGATATTGCGGCGCGCGAGCACCTGCTGGACATGCTCGGAGTGTTTGTTCGCGACAAGAATCTGCCCGCCGTGCTGGTTTCGCACCAGTTCACTGACGTACAGCGCTTCGGCGATATGGTGGTTGTCATGGACAAGGGAGGTGTGGTGCGGACGGGGAGGCCGCGCGATGTGTTCGCCAGGCCGCAGACGCGGCGTATCGCGGAATTGGTGGGGTATCGCTATTTTGTGCGGATTTCCGCGGATGCGCTGGCTGCCGTGCATCCGGATCGCGTGCGGCTTGGCGCACACCCTGAGCTCGGGCCGGTCTACGAGGGACGTGTGCGGCGGGTTTATCCGTACGAAGGCAGGGTGCGCGCGCTGGTGGAACTGGACGCTGAGGAAGCACCGAGCGTGACTGAAGCGATCGAAGTGGCGCTGCCCGACAGCGGTCTGACCGCCGGCGACCGCGTGCGGTTCACATTGATCGATCCGCCGCGGCTGGCCGCCGGCTCAGGGGGCACATGACAGATCGGCTTTCGGCGTACCGAATTTCAGCGTACCGGCTTTCAGCGGGTAAAAAGCGGATATGCGCAAGAGGACGCCGGGCTATGTCTGGATGTACGCGTTGGCGGGGTAGCCCCGCTGTTCCCAGTAGCCGATCTCCCGGCTGGCGGAAAAGGTGATTCGGTCGACCCATTTGATTGATTTATACCCGAACATCTCCGGGACGATCAGGCGGAGCGGATAACCCTGTTCGCGCGGCAACGGCAGACCGTCGATCTCATACGCCAGTAGCACATCGCCGACAGACGCCTGTTCCAATGTCAGGCTGTCGCTGTACACGCCGTCGGCCGAGTGGAAGGTCACATACCGGGCATGCGTCTCGACAGACGCCCACTTTGCAATGTCTCTGAGCGGGACGCCTGTCCATTCGACGTTGGGTACGACCCAGCCTGTGACACATTGAAAGTTGCGCAGGACGCGCCTTGACGGCAGGCGTTTGATGTCGGCCAGCGTGAGGACGCCCGGGTGGGCGGCCAGGCCGTCGATGATCAGGCGATAGGCGGTTTCCGTCAGGTCGGGGTATGTCCCGGTGACTGTGTAATAGGCGGGGAAAATCGGCAGGCGGCCCGTTCCCGCCGCGGAAAGAACCGGTGGCTGCCCCGTCACATCCGATCCCAGGAGCAACCAGGCGAACATCCCGGCAAACCCGTAACCCGACCATTTGAGAAAATCGCGCCGCTTCCAGTTAACCCGTTCGGCGATCACGGGAACCCTGGTTCCCGTTCCGGCGGAGAAAGCCCGCAGGATAAAGTGGACGGCGATCCAGGCGGTCATGATATAGGCAAAATCACCGTGGAGCGTGAACGCGAGGGAGCGCCAGGTGGCGGGGAAGAAGGCGATTTGCCACAGCACCACGCCGGACATCGTCAGCGCGGCCAACATAGCCTGCACGAGGATCCAGTCCAGGCGCCTGACCCGCTTGCCGCGCGGGAGTCTTGCCACAAGCGGCAGGAGGAGCGCCAAAGCGAGCAGGATGCCGAACGTGATGTGCAGATCAAGCAACAACGGCAGGACGGGAATGAGTTTCGCGTGCACCGCGGGCAGGTACAGCAGCAGACCAGTGACGAGCAGGAGCAAAAATGCCGCCAGGGCAAACCAGTGGGTGCGGACGTACACTTTCGGCCACTGGCCGTGAATGAACCATGGGCGTTTCACGTCGATTCCCTCCCGTTGACCGGTCACGGCGCTGGCTGTGGTGGTATACTTGCTTTTATTAACGATGAATGGCCGCCGGAGGTTTTGTCAACCGGAACGCCTGAGACTTCAAACGAGAGGTGGCGAGTGCATCGCAGACTCCTGCCAAGACTTCACGCGTCAATCCGGCCGATCTCCCGCCCTCCCGCCGCACGCCGACTGGACGCGTTCCGCCGCTGCGCTTTTTTGTCGGCAGCGTCCTGTACGCCGTCATGGTCATCTACATCGAAAATGCCTCGCACATCTCGGCCGGCGGCGTCAGCGCACTCTCCATCGGTATCGCATATTTGTCGCACCTGCCTGTCGGGATCATGAACCTGGCGATCAAGCTGGCGATCTTCGCCCTGATCGCCGCAGTTTCAGGGCGCCGGACCGCCGTGTGGACCATGGTGTCCGCGGTCCTGTCGGCCCTGTGCATGGGTGTCTTCGCCCATTATCCGCTGCCGTTTGTCTGGCCCAAGTGGCTGGCGTTTCTCGTGATTGTGACGGTGGCGTACCTGCCCGTTGGGCTCATCATGTCAAAAGGGTACTCCACGGGCGGTTTTTCGGCGATCGCCCAGGCGTTCTGGCAACGGCGCGGGATCCCGCTCTGGGTCACCATGACCTTGATGAACGGTGTCGCCATCCTTGTTATGGGCGTTGCATTTGGCAAAATATCCGGCATTCTCACCTTGATCGCGACACTTTGGGGGGGGGGTTTCCATCCAACTGTGGACGCGCTGGGCATCGCTCTGGCTGGACGGCCGAAAACGCGAGGCGGCCTGATCCTGCCCGACGCGCCGGCGCGTCACGGTGGGCAATGTCCGGGCTTTGTCAGCGCAAAAAGATCATCAATGTTGATCCTTGTGAGGGATTTCACAAACGCTCTTTTTAGATACGATCATAGTGTGATTGTCGCTGAGGATCAGCGGGAAGAGGGTCGCCGGGCGGCAGGCAACGGAAAGCCGGAGGAGATATTGGGGCGGCGTATCTGAAGATGGTCGAGGAGAGGATTCGCATGAAGGTCGTGACGTTGGAAGAGGCCATGGCGGCCATTGATTCTGAGAGCCGGGTGTACACACAAGGGATGGCGTCCACTCCCCACCGGCTGCTGGCTGGATTTTCCGAGCGGTGCAATCAATTAGAAAAGATGGAGCTGTACCATCTGCATCTGGAGGGTCCCACGCCGTGGATTGCACCGGCGCTTGCCGGGCGCCTGCGCGATATCTCGCTGTTTGTGGGCGCCAATTTGCGTGAGGCGGTCAACGACGGGCGAGCCTTCTATACGCCCCTGTTTCTGTCCGAAGTGCCCTGGTTTCTGTCGCGGCCGCGCTTTCGGCCGCATGCGGTCCTGATCAACGCGAGCCTGCCGGACCGTCACGGGTTCGTCAGCCTGGGACCGACACTGGAAGCGACTTTGACGGCGATCGCCCAGGCGGACATCGTGATCGCGCAAATCAACCGGCATATTCCCCGCGCGCTCGGAAGCGCGCTGATCCACCAGAGCGCGATCACCTACGGCGTCCTGTGGGACGAACCGCTGGACGGTTCCCCTTCGCTTCCCGGCAATTCCGTCACGGATGCGATCGGCCGGCACGTGGCGGGGTTGATCCCTGATCGCGCCACGCTGCAAACAGGCATCGGAAGGATTCCCGACGCCGTTTTGCGGCAACTCACGGGACACAAAGACCTCGGTGTGCACAGTGAGATGATTTCCGACGGCGTGCGGGTTCTGGCGGAACGGGGGGTGATCACCGGCAGCCACAAGAAAACCGATCCGGGGTACATCGTGGCCACCTTTGCGATGGGGTCCCAGTCGCTGTTCGACTTCATCGACGACAACCCGGTCGTGTCGATGCGGGCCGTGGATTATACGAACAATACGGCCGTCATTCGCTGCAACCCGCGCATGATTTCGGTAAACTCCGCCATCGAGGTGGATCTGACCGGCCAGGTGGTCGCGGAATCAATCGGGTCGCGGATCGTTTCCGGCGTCGGGGGACAGATGGACTTCGTGCGCGGAGCGAGCCTGGCGGAGGAGGGTAGATCGATCATCGCGCTGCCGTCGCGAACCGGCTCGGGTTTGCCGCGCATCGTGGCGTCCCTGCGGCCCGGAGCGGGTGTCACAACCACGCGCAATCACGTGCAGTACGTTGTCACCGAGTACGGAGTCGCCGAACTGCACGGCCGCACCATCGAACAGCGCATGCGGCAGTTGATCGCCGTCGCCCACCCGGAGGACCGCGACGCCCTGGCAAGAGAGGCCAGAGCGCTATGATTCAGGGGAGATAAAGTCCACTGTGCGGGCGATCGAATTCAAGATAGACCCCCATGGTACGGGCGATTCAAGCGTTCTTCAGGGAAACTACAGACAGAATGATATAATGACGACAGCACCCGCAGGATCGGCGTGCGGGATGCGCGACCGTCCGCACAAATGCGGTGCAAAAGAGGGGTTGGCGTGTCGTTCATTCGTGGTGTGTGGGGCAGCCTGCTGAGCGCGTGGATCCGCTTTGGGACAGCCGTTTTCCCGCGGACCATCCATCCGATGGTGCTGCATTTCCCCATCGTTCTGCTGTACCTTGCGCTGTTGATCGAAATCCTGCGCTACTTGACGGGCGCTCCGGAACGCAGCTTTCTCCAGCGTGCCGGGTTCTGGGTTTTGACTTTATCACTCTTTGCCATCGTCGCCGCCGCCGCGACGGGTGTTCTGTCGGAGTCGTACGTTCGCTGGACGCCGAAGACCCTCGCGATTCTATCGACCCATCAGACGTTCGCCGTGCTGACAGGATTGTTTGCGGCTGCATCGTGGGTGGTGCGTGTGAGAACACGTGTCAGGCCGGACCGCAAGTGGTCGTTTTGGGGAAGAGGCACGGGACGCGCCACGGTGGGATCGGCGCTGCTCCTTGTGGGAGCCGTGGCGATGATCACGATCACCGCCTCGCTCGGCGGCGCGATGGTGTACGATTACGGTGTGGGCACTCCCGCCACGCTCATCACGCGCACGGCAACCTCCGGCCAGTCCGCGGCCTCCCCGCCTCTTGGCGGGCAGGTCCGCGTGGACCGG
>JAKACR010000355.1 GCA_021821225.1 Bacillota bacterium
GTGTCCGCCAGCTATATCTACGCGATCGAGGCGGGAGCGAGAGGTTCCCATATCGACAAATTGACGCGCATTGCGCGGATTTTGGACACCAATCTGACCGATCTGTGGCCGGGCCAGTCCTGACCGATTGGAAAATGGTATTTTGCAGCATGCTCAGGTACAATGCGAATGGAGGGGTTCGCAATGCAACCTGACGCGTACATGTCTGCACTCAAGGACAGAGGGTATCGCGCGACCGGCAAGCGGCGCGAAATCCTCAGTTTTTTGCTGGATGCCAACCGCTATGTGAGTGCGCGGGAGATCATCGACCACATGAGGGCCAAACACCCGACGCTCAGCCTCGAAACTGTCTATCGCAACCTCCGCACACTGCTCGATGAAGATATCATTGAAGAATCCCGCTTCAAGGAAGGGGAAAACAAGTACCGCATCGCCTGCAGGACGGACCACCACCATCATTATATCTGCATTCGTTGTGGCAAAACACGGGTGATCGAGCACTGCCCGATGCCCGACGTGGGCCGCACGCCCGAAGGTTTCGTGGTGCTCGGACACCGGTTTGAGGTCCTCGGATACTGTCCAAATTGTAAACTTCCGGAATCTGATCCGGCGGATCGTGGAGCCGAGAGGCGGTGAGGCGTTGCAGTTGGATCGATTGCGCGACCGGACGGTCGATCAGTTATTTGAAGCGATTCTGAAACTGCGTACGGTGGAGGAGTGCTACCGCTTTTTTGACGATCTGTGCACCGTCGGAGAGGTGCAGTCGCTCGCCCAGCGGCTGGAGGTCGCCCGCATGCTGCAACGGGGGCTGACGTATCACCACATCGAGCAGGAAACGGGCGCGAGCACGGCGACCATCAGCCGTGTCAAGCGTTGCTTGAACTATGGCGCCGACGGCTACCGTCTCGCGCTGGATCGCATGGGCGAGCCGAAAAGTGGCGAGCAGTCCGATACGACGCACAAATGATCTAGGGGACATGGGATAACGTCCGCACAACAGGCACCCAGTGCGCCTGCCCAAATTTGGTTTATCCCATGTCCCCTTGGAAGCAGCCAGAAATGCGGACCGAGCGTACGTTTTCGGGTACGTGAGGGAGCATTTCTGGCGATGACGCGGCAATGCGCCGAGGAGTTCTGCCCTCTTTTTGAACAACCTCTAAAAAATCGCGCGGACGCTGTCACCTTTTGTTCACTTCAAGCGTCTGATTGTTGAATGCCCGAAGAGCGGGCGCGCGCTCCGTGACGCTTTTGCCGGAGCGCTCAAACAGACGGGAGTGGGTAATGGTGGGTCAGGTCGCGAAACGATGGACGGGCGTGCTGGCCGGCGCCGCGGTGGTAGGAATGGCCGTGTTTTCCGGAGCGGCGCTTGGAGCAGACTGGATGCCGGCGGCGCATGCCATGGGGCAACAGCAACCGCCCGCGAACATTTATCTGGCGCCGGACACGGTGACGGTGCAGGGTATGGCGCAAATGTCCGCCAGTCAGTATGTGTCACAGGTTTCGGAATCGATGAACATCAATGACAATACAGCTAAGGCAATCGTGCGCGACGAGACTGTGGCCATTCAGGAGATCCGCCGGCTTGTGGAGAAACTGGGGGTTCCGTCCGGCGATATCATGGTCTTCCCAACTGGGTTCAACGGTGGCTCCAATCTGAATGGCTCGCTGAACGTGACGGTCAACGTACCCGCAAAAGTGCAGGTCGCTTCGGTGCTCACCGCGCTGGCAGCCTATTCGCCGTCTTTTTCGACCAATTCATACGTCAATGTGCAACCAATCCCGCTCAATCCGGCGGCGCAGCGCCGGCAGTTGTTCGCGGCCGCGATGGCGGATGCGCGCGCCCAGGCACAGTTACTGGCAAAAGACGCGGGCAAGTCGCTCGGCGCGGTGGAAGCGGTCTCCACGCTGAATTCACAGGGCTATGCCGGGGGAATGGCCGGTCCCTATTCGACTGGCGTCGTCGGCGGCGTGCAAAACGGGAACACGTACGGACCTGCGACAGGTGTGCCGACGCTCTCCACCCAGGTGACCGTCACGTTTGCGCTGCGATGACACAGAAAGGGTCGAGGTAAGATGCAAGCAGGGGTTTGGTGAAGACTTGACATGCGCGCGCAGTGTACGATATTGGTACATGAGCACGCATGTCAAGCGCGAGTCGAAGCCCTGCGCCGCAGAGTTCTCGCCCCTTTCCGGACAGCCTCTATTTGACGGGCTGCCGCGGAAAATGATATAGTACCGCATGGCGGCGGAATGTAGCTCAGGTGGTAGAGCGCACGGTTCGGGACCGTGAGGTCGCAGGTTCGAATCCTGTCATTCCGATGGTTGAGGGACGGCTTCGCATGCGCGGACAGCCGTCTTTTTCCGTTTTATCGGCAACTGGCCTGTCCTCTTGAGGTATTATGAGGATAGAGATGTGAATGGTTCGTTTTTTGAAGGACGCACGGCGTCCCGGTGGGAGGAGCGCGGCTTGAAAATCGGCGTTGTGATGGGGAGCAAGTCGGATTTTGAAACGATGCGCCACTGTGTCGATCTATTGCGGGAATTCGACGTGCCGTTTGAGGCGGAGATCGTGTCGGCGCACCGGACTCCGGAGAGACTTTACGAGTACGCCCGGACGGCCAGGGAGCGCGGACTCGCGGCTATCATAGCCGGGGCGGGCGGCGCCGCGCACCTGCCGGGCATGCTGGCCGCGCTGACCCCGGTGCCCGTGATCGGAGTGCCCGTGCAGTCAAAGGCGTTGAACGGCCTGGACAGCCTGCTCTCCATCGTGCAGATGCCCGCCGGCGTGCCTGTGGCGACAGTGGCCATCGGCCAGTCGGGCGCCAAAAACGCGGCGCTGCTCGCCGTCGCCCTGCTCGCCGTGCATGACGGGGAACT
>JAKACR010000356.1 GCA_021821225.1 Bacillota bacterium
CGCGTCCTCTGTCGCGATCAGCGCCTGCTGCAATTTGATGGGGATATCGCGCAGCGGGACGTCGATCACGCCTTTGGGAGGAATCTGGAACACGAGTTTCCCGTAGCGATCGTAGACTTGTGTCGGTGCGCTCGTCTGGTCCAGCGTTTTGATATTGTACGTGTTCGTTTGCAGCATGTGAAGAAATGCGCTGACCATCGCCGTGAATGCGATGACCGCAAAGCTCAGTGTCCAGGCGAGCTTTGTCCAGAACGACATGCGTTTGCGCTTTTTTCGCGGTTTTGCGTTTGACTTTGCCTTGGCTGTCGGTTTCACAGTGGTTGTCGCTTTTATCCTGTTGCTCATGGATACCTCCTGGCCATCCCGCGTTGGCCACGTTTATTGTATTACGATTCTTTGTGATTCACAAAGAAAATTCGTGGTATAATGCAGGGCATGAGAGTGATAGACACATATCGACGCAAAATGGCAAAATTTGCCGCATGCAGTGTGGTGTTGTCGCTTTTTGCGGCTGTGTCGGCAGGAGCGCCGGCGCGGGCTGCATCGTTGGCTTCGGAACAGCAACTGATCACTCAACTCCAGGATGCCGTCTCCACGAACAACGCGACGGTTGCGAACCATCAACAGGCGAGTCGCCTGCTGAACCTTCAAATTCAACAGTATGACGCCTCCATGGTGTCCATTCAAGAAGCGGTGCAGCGAAACGGCGGCAGCATGCGAAAGCTGGAGGCGCGCCTCACCCGTCTGAAAGCGCAGACGCGCAAAAACGACGCGCAGCTTGCGCAGTGCAGGCAGGACTTGAAGAGTCAGTTGGTTGTCATGTACGAACGGGGTGCGGTATCCTATCTGTCGGTTCTGTTCAAAGCCACCTCCTGGCAGGATTTTCTCAATCGCATGAATCTCCTCCTGACAATCTCAAAGACCAACAAGAAACTGGAACTGCGCACGATGGCGCTGCAGCGGGCCGTTGCGGCGGATGCGCGCCGGACGGCTGTCAGCTACCGGACCCTGGCGCAAAAGCGCAACGAGGACGAAATCCTGCTGCAACAGGATGGACTGTTGGTGCAGCGCAAACGCACGGCGCTGTTTGAGATCCGGCACGCGATTGCGAGCGAGATGGCCCGGCACGGACTGTTGGAAACGCAGATCCGGCTGACCAGGAAGCAGATTGCGGAGATTCAGACGGAAACTTCCAACGCGGAGTCGCTCATGCAAAGTAAAACGTATGTCCAGCAGGCTGAGGCCAACATGACCGGACTGAGCGCCCACAGCCTGTTGTCGTATGCGGATAAGTTTATGGGCACGCCGTACGTCTGGGGTGGGACAAGCCCATCCGGATTCGATTGTTCCGGTTTTGTCCAGTACGTGTTCAACCATTTTGGCGTATCGCTGCCCAGAACGTCCGAGGAGCAGTTTGCGACCGGTGTATCCGTATCGCAAAGCAATCTCCAGCCGGGCGATCTCGTGTTTTTCAGCACGTACGCCCCGGGCGCCACGCACGTGGGCATCTACATGGGCAACGGGCTTATGATCGACGCGCAGGACTACGGGGTTGTGATCGACAACGTGTTCAATTCCTACTGGGGCCCCAAATACCTGGGAGCCCGCCAGGTATTCAAGAGCGGCAACTGAGACGGCCGCGGCGCTACTGCCGTTCAACAGCAGTAGCGCCGCCCTGCCTTGCGCTGTCGCTCGTCGCGGTCGGGGAAATCGTCCGGGTCGTCGTCGTCCGGATTCATCATGGTCCGTCCGCGTTCGTCGTCCACCCGGCCCGTGCTGTCCTTTCCGCCGGGCGCTCCGGGCACCCCGTCCACCTGTTCAAACGTACCCAGTACAATGGCCGTTCCTTCGTTGACCATCTGCCGCCCCTTGGCGAAGACATGGCGGATGCGGTACTGTCCGTCCGTCAGCACGATGTCCGCGTCCGCGCCGGGACGGATCCTTCCCTTGTGGCCCAGCTTCAGTACGCGCGCCACGTTACTGGTGACGATCGAAACGGCCTGTTCGACAGGCACGTTCTCATGCACAATGGCGTCGCGCACCTCTTCCCAGAGTGTGGCGATGGATCCGATGCCCATGGCGACCAGCTTGCCTTTTTCGTCAAAGATGGGGGAACTGCCGTTGCTGTCGGAACTCATCGTGATCCAGTGCGGCTGCACGCCGGCGTCCAGCAGCCGGCGGATTGCCCTGGACGGTTTGACCGAGATGTGATCGTGCTTATCGGGCCGTATGCCCGATGTCACGTCGACATAGCCGCCCTGCTTGCCGTATTGGATCGCCTGTTTCAATAAATCCGGATTGCGGTTGAGGTGTGTCGGGGTGAAGACTGACCGGGGCAGTTCAGTCTGTTTGAGGACGTCGAAGAGAATCGCCAGTCCTTCTTCATCGTCGCCGACATGAAGGTGGAGGACGCCCGCTTTTCCCGCCAGCAGTCCTCCCACGCGGGCTTCGCTTGCCAGTTCGGACAGATCGCGGTCGCTCGGATGGCTGGAGCGTGAGTCCGCGATGGCGATTTCTCCGACGCCGATCACTTTGTCGATGAGCACGATGTCGGTGCGCGGCATGCCCGTGATGGTGCGCGTCGGGACCTGATAGGCGCCGCAGTAGATGTACGTTGTGATTCCTTCAAAGTCAAGGCCGTTTGCTTTGGCCAGCAATTCCCGCGTTCCCCGCGTGATGCCGTCTGTTCCGAGCACGCCGACGGCCGTCGTCACGCCTGCGGTCGTGATGTGGCTGAGCGAGATCTCCGGCGTGCGGTAGTGGAAGCCGCCTTCGCCGCCGCCGCCGGCCATGTGGACGTGCTGGTCGATCAGGCCGGGGAACGCCAGCAGGCCGTCCGCGTCAAGTTCCGGGATGTCAATCCCTGAACCGTGAATG
>JAKACR010000357.1 GCA_021821225.1 Bacillota bacterium
CTTCACACGTGCATTTTATCGCGATCGGCGGCGCCGGAATGGGCGCGATTGCGGGCATCCTGCTTGAACGCGGGTATCGTGTATCCGGATCGGACGTGGTAGAAAACGATACGACGCGCCGCCTTCGCGCGCAGGGCGCCACAGTATTTCTCGGCCACGCCGCCGCGCATGTGGAGGGAGCCGACTGGGTGGTGTACTCCACCGCTTTGCCCGCAGACAACGTGGAGTTGCGCGCGGCGCGTGAGGCCGGCGTACCTGTCCTGCACCGTTCGGAGATGCTGTCGCGGATCATGGAGCAGGGACGCGGGATCGCCATCGCCGGAGCGCACGGCAAGACGACGACGACCTCCATGGTCGCCCTGATCTTTGAACGGGCCGGATTGGATCCGACCTTTGTCGTCGGGGGCGTGCTTTCCAATCTGAACACCGGCGCCCGCTCGGGGAGCGGCGAGTACGTGATCGCCGAGGCGGACGAGAGCGACCGCTCATTTTTGAATTATCGCCCCTGGGCCGCGGTGGTCACCAATATTGAGGCTGATCATCTGGAGTATTATGACGGAAAATTCGACAATCTTAAACAAGCGTATCGTGAATTCGTTCAACGCATCGACCCTGCGGGCGTTCTCGTGGGATGCGCGGACGACGTGTTCGTGCGGGAGGTGGCAAAAGGTGTGCGGCGCCGGATCGTAACCTATTCCGTGGCGGGCAATGCGGCCGATTATACCGTCTCGGATGTGCAGTTCGCGGCGGTCGGCTCCCGTTTTCAGGTGCTGTTTCGCGACGAACGTCTCGGCGAGGTATCTTTGCGCATCCCCGGGATGCACAATATCGCCAATGCGCTGGCCGCCATCGCGCTCTCCCGCGTGGCGGGGATCCCGTTTTCCGCCATCGCCGCGGCCCTGGGCGAATTTCGCGGAGCGTTGCGGCGCTTTCAGACGGTATATGACGGGCGCGGGATTCTCATCATGGACGACTATGCGCACCATCCGACCGAGATCCGGGCGACGATCCATGCGCTGAAGGTGACGGGACGCCGTATCCTGGCCGTTTTCCAGCCTCAGCGGTACACCCGGACGATGCACCTGTTCCAGGATTTTGCCGCCGCGTTTGGCGAGGCGGACCAAGTGATCATCGCCGACATCTACTCGCCCGCCGGCGAACAGCCGATCGCCGGCGTGAGCGCTGACCGCCTGGCGGCGGCCGTGCGTGAGCACAGCAACGCGACGGCCGTGTTCTGCCGCCGACGTGAGGATGTGCTGAAGCAACTGAAGCAGAGCGTGCGGGAAGGAGACCTTGTGCTCACGATGGGAGCGGGCGATGTCTGGCGCGTCGGGGCCGAACTTGCCGAATGGCTTGATGGGGGCGCAGACATGCCGAATTATGACATATCAATGACAGCGGGTATCGTGCTCGACTGATGCGCTCCATATGGCGTATTAGGGGAGTTTCGGCAGGGCGAGTTGCGGCATGCCGGGCGGCGAAGGGCGGGTATTCCAGTTCGAACCATTGCCTGAACGCCTCTTTCCGACTATACTGACCACAATCGGCCTCTTGTTGTGTTTGTGGCAGGAATGCCGATTTGTCATAAGAAGTAGGCGCTGTCTGGTGCAATACCCCTTTTCCAATGTATCGTCCATACATGGGAAGAGGTGGTCAGGTGCATAAGGTCCGCCGAACGAAGTACGGAATCACCATGGCGTTGATCGTCCCATGTGTCGTGGGGTTGACGGTGGGGATGAGTCCGTACAAGTCTGTGAGCGTGATGGTGAATGGAAAGTCTGCGCGCGAAGGGACGTACGCTGGCGTCAGCGTCGGCCAGTTTCTGCGGCGCAGGGGCCTTCATCTTGCAGGCTACGATTTGGTTGAACCGGCAAGAAAGACACTCCTACAGTCTGGCATGAGAATCGTCGTCACCTTGGCCAAGGGAGTGACCGTAAAAAACGGCGGTTCGCGCCCCGTTGAAGTTCACACTTTGGCGCGCACAGTAAAAACGTTGTTGCGCACGATGCATCTCTCCGTGGGCAGGCGGGACAGTTTGAACGTCCCCCTCGACGCTCCGGTGCAAAACGGCATGGAGATTGCCATCACGCGCAGGCGCACGGTGCAAACTGTGAACACCGTATCGATCCCGTTTTCTGTCGATCGGCAACCGAGCGCCGCCTATCAGACGGGCACGGATGTGGCCGTGCAGCAGGGGCAGGACGGCAGTGAGCAGGTGACCGTACGCCAAGTATTCATCAACGGCAAGCTGTCCTCGGTGCATCGCACGGTGCAGATTCTGCAGCAGCCTGTTGATGAAGTTGTTGATGTGGGAACAGCAGCACCACCTCCCGTCGTGGCGTCGCGCAGCGATGCGTCGCTTGTCGCGAATCAGGTTCTAACCGTTGTCGCAACCGCTTACGCGAATCCAGGAGGGCGTACTGCCACGGGGGCTCCGGCCGGATACGGCGATGTTGCGGTCGATCCGAGCGTGATTCCGCTCGGCACTCGATTGTACATCCCCGGATACGGTTATGGAATCGCAGACGACACGGGCGGAGCAATACAGGGGTATCGCATCGACCTGTGCTTTAATTCCGTTGCGCAAGCCTGGAATTTTGGCCGGCAGGTTGTAAAGGTCTACATACTCGGACGCGCAAACTAGACCGGCTCGGAGATGATGGATTGGCCGACGGTTTGCCTTGCCCTCCACGATAACAGGCAGAGAGAAAATGGGGGGTCGCACTGGCGCTTTACGCTCTTGGTGGATGACCGGGCGATGTGCGCTGGTGCATATCGAGTGGGCCTGCCGAATTGCAGGGCGCACGGAAGGACATGGGTACAGACAGCGCCGCAGGAGGAGGGAGCCGAAGGCTCCCCTTTATCATTTT
>JAKACR010000358.1 GCA_021821225.1 Bacillota bacterium
TTCCGATCTCGTACGGCGTGGCACCTGGCGGGGAGGGACTTCATCCGCTTCTCAGACTACCAGGACAGCATGGCCGCGCGCACCTTCAAAGCGGAGATCGATCACCTCGCGCGTTATGTCCGGGTGCAGTTCACGACGCAGGTGTACGCGTTTTTAAGCGAACTGGCCGTGAACGGACGGACGCACACGGCGGACGGGACGCCGCCGCCCGCCGCTTCCGCGTTGACGGTCATCACGGGCGACGACTACCTGTGGGATCCGCTTGACCCCGAGGGAGACGGATTCACGTTGCGGCACATTCCGCAACGCGCCCAGGACATGGCACCGGAAAGCGCCTCACAGATCAGGAGTGCACAACCGGATGCGCACGGGGACGACGGCGGTCCGACGCCTGCAAAAGAAGGCTACCTGACGGCGCCGGACGCGGCGAGCGGCGGCATCAACCATCTCCAGTTGGTCTACACGGGTTCCAGAGACGCCTTGGGCACATGGACACCGGACGATTTCCTGCCGATGGTCGCGCAGATGGATGAAAAGGGGGAGCCTGTACACTGGTTGTTTGACGGCGCCCTCTTCTGCCCGCACGGAAAGCTGCCGCATACCGCCGCGGCCTGGACCTCATGGCTGGACGACCTGTTTTCGCCCGGCGTCCAGCTCGCCGCGCTCAACCAGGCGGTCGCGCAGGTCAAACGCAAGCTGCCGGACGACCGTTTTACGGTCGGCGTCGTACTGACACTGCCCGCCATGATGGCGCCGCCAGCCGATTTTGGATCGTTTGCCGCAAACGGTCCCGGCCTCGTCATGGACCCGGCGCTCGCAGGACACGAACAGGCTGCCCTGAACAAGCTGCAGGCCATTCGCCACGTCATGAAAGAGGCGCTGCGGCGCTTTCGTGAGAGCGATTTCCCGCACCTGAGGCTGGCCGGTTTCTACTGGCGCGCCGAATCGCTCAATATGAACGACCCGTACGACCCCTGGCTGATCCGCCGGACGGCCGACGACATCCACGCGCACGGTCTGCACTTCTACTGGATCCCGTTTTACGGCGCAAGCGGCATCCCGTTTGCGCGGCAACTCGGCCTGGACGCCGTCTTTATTCAGCCCGGCGTGTCGTTCCACTGGGAGGTCGCGGCGGTCGACCGCTTGCGGGCCGCCGCAGAACTGGCGCGGCACCACCACATGGGTGTGGAGATCGAACTGCATTGGGATATTCTGAACGCCGCGAACCCGGAGAGAGCCGCGACCGCCTTGGCAAAATACCGAGAGTACTTTGCCGCCGCAAAACGCCACGGATTTGATGGTCATGCGGCAAAAGCGTATTACCTCAATTCAAAGACGCTCGTCGCGTGCAGCCGAGCCGCAGACGCGGTTCAGCGGGAAGCCTACCAAGTCACGGCGTCCTTTATAATGGGGCTATGAAACTGGACACGAAAGATGGGACATGGGATAAACCGAGTGTGTAGTGGATGTTATCCCATGCCCCTTGGAAGCAGCCAGAAATGCGGACCGAGCGTACGTTTTGGGTACGTGAGGGAGCATTTCTGGCGATGACGCGGCAATGCGCCCGGGAGTTCTGCCCACTTTTTGAACAACCTCTAAAAGTCCAGGCTGTGCTCGAAATTCTCAAGGAACAGAGAACCATGAGCCAAATCGCCTCCGAGTTCGGTGTCCACGTTAATTCGGGGTATTCTGGTGATTTGTTTACCTGTTCCAAAAGTAAGTCTGACTACCGACATCTAAGCCTGACATCTATCCGCGCATAGCTGATAGCAGCTTTGGGCTGAAGGTTTGCGAGTGTTACGCCCTTCATGGCATGGGTGTTCACTGTTCAACACAACTGGAGAGCTCGATTGAGAGAAATAGGTATTTGACAAGCAGGAATCGCTCTCCAGCTATTTTTGCAAGAAGTCCTTTACCAATGCAGCCCAATCAGGGGGGCGAAGCGACTCAAAACTGATTTGTCCATGGTTAACATGCAAAATGATTTCTGGTTCCTCGCTGTTGTCAATAAAGACAGCATGATCAACAAGAGGAAGGGCTTTGGCCAGATTCTCGAACGAGCGCGCATAACGGTTCCTTATGACCTGTTCTGGAATGGAGCGGCACTTTTCAACCCGCTTGATCACTTCACGGCAGCAGCCCAGTTAGCCTTTTCTGGCGAAGCCGGGTTAATCTCCTTGGCAATTGCGTCGGCGTCAATTACCTCGCCTAAATACAGGTGTTCTAACAATACCGAGGTGATCGTACTCTTACCAGCGCCGTTCGTTCCGGCGAAGACGGTCATCGAGGGGCGACTATTCATCGAATTGGACTTCCCTCTGACATCCGTTTTCATCGCGGATAATTTCACATTTCTTTCCATAGCGATCCTTAAAGCGCGCGGGTGCGTCGCGCGTTCAATCGATACGCAGGACGATTTTGCCGATATTCCGGTTGCTCTCCATGTAGCGGTGCGCGTCTGCTATGTCCGACATGGTGAAAATCCGATCCACAACCGGTCGAAGCCTCCCGTCAGAGAATCGCGGCGCGGCGAAATTCCAGAATTCGTTGGTCAGTCGCACCTTTTGATCCAGAGTGCGCGAACGCAGGGCCGTTCCGATGATCTGGAGCCGCCTGCGCAGCAAGAGTCCGAGATCAACTTGGTCGGCCACGGCGCCGCCCATGATCCCGATCACCACCAAACGCCCATCGACATCGAGGACTTTCAGATTCTGCTCCAGATAAGGGGCGCCGACAAAGTCCAGCACGATGTCGACGCCTGCGTCTTCCGACCAGGCGAGGACATCGTTCAGGAAGGACCCTTTCTTGTAGTCGAGCGCCTGATCGGCGCCGATGGCGAGGCATGCGGCCCGCTTTTCG
>JAKACR010000359.1 GCA_021821225.1 Bacillota bacterium
CGATCTGACCGCGGGCCGGGAGGTAGGTCTGTAATGCTCACCGCGCGCCAATTGCGCAAGGAGTTTAATCGCAATAAGGTGGCCGTAAAGGATGTGTCATTCACCGTCAGGACAGGGGAATTGTTCGGATTTCTCGGTCCCAACGGCGCGGGCAAGACCACCACGATCCGCATGCTGGCGGGTCTGCTCACGCCGACGGCGGGACGCGTCGAGGTGGGCGGGGTGGATCTTCACAAGGACCCGCAAAAGGCAAAACAGTTGATCGGCTATGTTCCGGACCGGCCGCTGGTCTATGAAAAATTGACAGGCAGGGAATACATTCAATTCATGACGGAACTGTACGATGTTCCGGCCCAGGGCGCGGCTGTGCAGACGGAACGTTACCTGGAACAGTTTGAACTCACGGCGGCGCAGGATGAGCTTGTGGGATCGTATTCGCACGGCATGAAGCAGAAGATTTCCCTGATCGGGCAGCTCATCCACAATCCGCAGGTCCTCCTGCTCGACGAGCCGACCGTGGGGCTGGATCCGAAGGCGGCCAAACGGTTGCGCGACGTATTGCGGGAATTGTGCGACAAGGGAGTGGCCGTGCTGATTTCGACGCACCAGTTGCCGATCGCCGAACTGATGTGTCATCGCGTCGGCATCATGGATCACGGAACGATCATCGCGGACGGCACGCTGGCAGAATTGCGCGAACGCTATGATGCCGATGCCAGCCTGGAGGAACTGTTTCTGCGGCTCACCGATACGGAGGCGGAGAAAGGGGAGCCTGCGCCGTGACATTGGCCGGAGATGTGGGGAAAGCGCGCCGTTTGTACAAGTGGAGCCGGTTAATGGCCAAACGCGCGATCAAATGGGGACCGACACGCATCGTGACACTGGCTGTCGCGTTTCTTTTCATGGGTTTTGGGCTGGTCGGCATGAGCGTGGGCCCGGTGCTGGCCATGAGCGGAGCCGGACAGATCTTTCTGGACAGTTATGCGGCGTTTGTGTCCGTACTGGCTGGCGCGTTTCTGCTCTACCTGCAGATTGTCTCCCTGTACAACCGCATCATCCTCGCGGACGTGGAAGCGCTGCTTGCATCTCCACTGCCGGGCAGGGTCATCCTGCTGGAACGCGTGTATGGATATATCCAATTCTGGTGGATCGCTCCTCTCCTTGGCGCGCCGTTTGTCACGGTGTTCGGAATTGTCAGTCATGCGGGCGTGTGGTTCTATCCACTCGCCGCCGTCACATTGCTTGCGACAGGAGCGATGCTGACGGGCGTGTCCGTTCTCTTGACTCTGCTGCTGCTGCTTGCCGCGCGCCGAAGAATGTCGCGCGACATGCTTGGAATCATCACGTCCCTGGTTGCCGTGATGATCTTCATCGGGCCGCGCCTGCTCATAAATGCGCAGATGGCGAGTGCCTCTCAAGGTTTTCTGCTCATCATGCAAAACGCCTCGTGGAACGGTCTCCCACTTGCCTGGTTTGGCCGGGCGCTGTCGTTTTTTGCGGCCGGATCGCCGATCGGGCTGCTCTACGTGGCTATGCTCATTCTGCTCTTTGCGCTTAGCGCCATGCTGTCGCTGTACATCGGCGACCGTTTTTTGCATGAGCGGCTGGCGCTTCTGGAAAGCAACAAGGCGGTCCATCGCAGGCGGCGACTTAGCAGGACGGCGATCGCCGCAGGCGGAATCCGCGGGGGCGGGGAGCGCGGCGCGGTGATCGGGCGGGCGTTGGCGCAGGGTGCAACCGGGGACGGGATCGCGGCGAACGGTGCGGATTTTGTTCCGCAGACAGGCCCGCAGACGGTCCGCGCGGGCGACACAGGCTTGGCGGTGTATGCCGGCCGGCCGGTCAGCGCGCGCCGCGCACTGAGCGGACCAGTTGCGGCGATGGTCAAAAAGGATCTGCGCCGTTTGCAACGCACGCCGATCGAACTGCTTGGCTTCACCATTTCGCTTGTATATGTATTTGCGTTTTTGGCGCAACCGGGCGCGCACAGCGGCGGGATCAATCCGGGGGGCGTTTTCGCCATATTGTTGGTGACGATGGCCGGGATGGGTCAGATGGCCATCTCGTCTTTTGGCAGCGAAGGACAGCAAATGTGGTTGCTGTTGCAGTCTCCGGTGCGCCCAGGCCAACTGGTGTTCGCCAAATGGCTGTACTCTTTTATTCCCACCTTTCTCTGGTGGCAGATCTTGAGCGGCCTGGCCAGTTACGTGCTCCACATGCCGCTGTCTATCTGGGTGCTGTTCGCTATCGGCGGCCTGTGGATGATCGGCGGCGCGACGATGGCTGTCCTGCCGTTTGGCATCGTGCACGCGGATTACGCGCAGCGCCGTGTCGGGCGGCGATCACTCTACACGAAACGCTCGGGCGCCTGGCATATGGCGGCGCTGCTCCCCTATGCCGCGCTGCAGGGCGCCTGTTTTGCGTACGCGGCGCTGCGGCCGATGGACTCTGGGGAGAGTCCGCCCTGGTTGGCGTTATTCGTGCAGATTCCTGCGGGTACGCGCTTGGTGATCGCCGTATCCGTCTCGATCCTGCTGGCCGTCATCGCCATCGGCGTGGGATGGTCGATTGCCAATGAGGTGTGGCGCGGCAAGATTCTCGAATTGCACGAGACGGGCACGCTGACGTAGTTCCCCTGTAAAACATAACAGCGTTGATCGAACGACCCCCGTTGTTCTATAGACTCGGTATGCGCCTGCGCCAATCTGGATTATCACTGCTCTCCTGAAACCGGGTTGGACGCCTGTTGGCCTAGGAGGCTGTCCGAGTAAAATCAAGGATTTCACTGTAGACATGGCGAATGTGTGTAGGAAGAGATTCCTCATTGTTTAGGAGTGGATATGCACCG
>JAKACR010000044.1 GCA_021821225.1 Bacillota bacterium
CCGCGAGCTCGGAATCATGAACCGAACGGCCAGATCCTTCACTTGCAGGAGAGTCTGAGTTCCCATCGCGCCACACTCCTCCATGATCGTCTATTCATTGAATCCCGGCCTGTGACAGAGCACGCTCACATCTCCGACTTTCACGCGGTCGGGGACGGATGTTTGACAGACCTGCCTTGTGTACGGACATCTGGGATGAAATGCGCACCCTTTCGGCAACCGGGTGAGATCAGGCGGTTGGCCGCCGATTCCCTGCAATGCGCCCTCCCGTTTGCTAAGTGCGGGTGTCGCTGCCATCAATCCTTCGGTATAAGGGTGATGAAATCCTTCCCCCCCTATGACCGCGGCTGGTCCTTTTTCGACCAGTCGTCCCGCGTACATCACGCCGATCTCGTGGCAGAGGAATCGCACCAGCCGCAGGTCGTGACTGATGAACAGCACCGAGAACCGACGCGCCTGCTGAATGCGGCGGATTTCCAGAAGAATATCGCGTTGCACGACAGAATCCAGCGCGGTGGTCGGTTCATCCATGATGACCAAGGCGGGATCGAGCGCAATGGCCATGGCGATGATCATGCGCTGGCGCATGCCGCCGGAGAGTTCGTGCGGGTAGTTGCGCAGGCGGCTGGGATGGATGCGCACAAGGTCCATGAGACTCTCAATCTGACGCCGCACTTCGCGTTGCGGCATGTCGGCGCGGTGGATGCGAAACATCTCCACAAACTGCTGTCCCACCGTGAGAACCGGATTCAACGCCACCAGCGCACTCTGGAACACCATGGAAAAATTACTCCAGCGGAAAGCGCGCAACTGCTTCTCGGACATACCGTAGACATCCTTGCCCATGATCCGTACGCTGCCATCCACCACATGCGCATTGGCGGGCAGCAGTTTCATGATCGCATAAGCAAGCGTGGACTTGCCTGAACCCGATTCACCCACAAGCCCCACAATTTGGCCTGGATGGACCGCAAACGACACATCGTTCACAGCGGTCGCCAGACGGCCGTTGCTCTCGTACACGACAGACAGGCCGTCCACTTCCAGAACCGGCGCAGATTCCTGATTCACCGCAGACATATGGCTTGCGGCAGACTCTTCATTCACCGCAGACTCCTGATTCACGGATACCCTGCCGGTGTATCCGTTCTCGCCGTCGGGCGCACTTTTCACCGCTTCTCTGCTCACTGTCCGACGCCCTCCCGTCCGAGAGATCCACCGACAGAGCCCTGGCCTTTGAGCGCAGCCCACATGCGCATCACACGCTCCTGATTGCCTGCTGTGGGACGCAAGCGAGGATTGGTCACTTCATCCAGCGCAAAATTGATCAAGGCAAGACCCGTTCCAAACACGGCCAAGCCGAGCCCTCCCGGCAACAGCCACCACCACGCGCCGTCAAGTACAGCCCCGCCATTGTTCGCCCAATACAGAATCGTGCCCCAGGTGACGGCAGTCAGATTGCCCAAACCAAGAAACTCCAGGCCCGCCTCGGCCAGAATGGCGCCAAGCATGCCGTACATCAGACTGGCGGCAAAGAGTGACGTCATATTCGGCAGAATCTCCTTCACGAGAATGCGAAAATCCGAAGCTCCGGACATGCGCGCAGCCAGGACAAAGTCGCGGTTCGCCAGCGTCAGCGTCTGGGAGCGCAAGACGCGCGCCCGCCCGGCCCAACCAGTGAGACCGATGATGAGAACGAGAACCAACTCACTTGTCTGATGCACATAGGCTGCGGCAATGATCATCAGCGGCAGGCCGGGAATGACCATGAAAATGTTGGTAAATGTGGCCATGATGCGATCGAACCATCCCCCCACATACCCCGGGTACATGCCGAATATCACGGCAATGACGGTCGACAACAGGCTTGCGCTGATGCCGATCAGCAGAGATGTCCGCGTTCCCCACACGAATTGGGAGAATACATCCTGCCCTAGTCCGGTCGTCCCGAACCAGTGCTTTGCGTTCGGCGGTTCGAGCGGAACAAAGTTGGTATCCTGCGGATTGTAGCGCGCAACCCACGGGGCAAAGAGAGCAAGCAGCACAAAGACCAGGATGATGGCCAAACCGACTCGCGCCTTGCGGTTCTTGAGCAGGCGCCACACCCAGCGCAGACTTGGAATCTCCGACAAAACCGCTCTCATGAGTGCGCACCCGCCCTTCTCACCCTCGGATCCAACCGGGCATACAGCATGTCGACCAGAAAGTTGGCAACCAGCACCGAGATCGAAATGATGAGAAACAGTCCCTGCATCAGCGGGTAATCCTCATTTTCCACAGCCGTGAAGAGCTGATAGCCCACGCCGGGGTAGGAAAACACCGTCTCGACCAGAATGACGCCGCCCACCACAAAACCGAGGGCCATTGCAAAACTCGTGACACTGGGTAACAGCGCGTTGCGTCCCGCGTGTCGGAACATGACACCGCCCGGACCAACTCCCTTCGCCTGGGCAAATGTGATGTAGTCGTCGCCGAGCGTCTGGACCATGTTGTTGCGCATGTGCAACAGCCACCCGCCAAGCCCCGGCACGACGATGGTCAGGGCGGGCAGGATCGCGTGATAGATGACCGTGCCAGCAAACGCAAAGCTCCATTGCGGCGACATGCTTGCGGTATAGGCATGCGCGACGGGAAACCAGTGCAGTCCGTAGCCGAACACGAAAAGCAGCATCAGTCCAAGCCACTGGTGCGGAATATGGCCCGTGAACGTCGTGCTCGTGGTCAGCGTCGTATCGGTCGCGCTGTTGCGCCGCCACGCCGAAAAGATGCCGAGCGCCGTTCCCAGCACCGCGGCGAGGACGGTGGCGGTTCCGGCCAACCCCAACGTCCAGGGCAGACTCTGCGCAATCACCTGGCTCACAGGAACCGGGTAGTACGTGAGGGACAAACCGAGGTTCAAATGAATCAGGTGATTGAGATACTGCAGGTATTGCTGCCACAGCGGCTGGTTCGTCACGCCGAACTGCAATTCCAGGGCGTGAAGCGCGCCTGGCGTGAGTGTTCCCTGGTAACGCGACGCCGCCAGCAGTGCCGGATTTCCGGGCATCATGCGCGGCAGAAAGAAGTTGATGGTCACTGCGACCCAAATGGATAACAGCAAGAATCCAAGGCGATTCAGAAAATAGCGCATGTCTCCCCCCCATTTCCCAAGGCATGGCCATAACGGCAGGCAGGGGGACCTGGGGGAGCAGTGATAAAGTCCATAGAGCAGGCGCAATGGTTCCACATTTCGTGTCCGATTAGAGCCTTGGACGCGGAATGTGCTGTAGCGCGCCTGCTGCAATTTGGATTATCACCGCTCCCTTGGGCCCGCTGTCAATGGCCACAAGTCCCCGCGTTTTGTCTCCGTCAGACCGCTGTAAAACCTATCCCATGCAAGAGCCTTTCAGTTGACAGGCTTCAGATGCGCAAGCACTAACGCGTTTGACGGAGAGACCCACGGCCCGCCCCGCGCGTACGGATTGCTTGCGCTCGGCCAGCCGATGTAATTCTTCGTGCTGTACTCATACCAGTTTGGCGTCTCTACCAGCGGAATGGAAGGGATATCGCGCGCGACAATCCCTTCCAGCGCATACATCACCCGGTGCTGCACCGACGACAGGTTCGTGTGCAGGTAAGTGTTCAGCAGGCGCGTGGTTACCTTATTATTCCAATTTTCAGAGTTGGATGGGAGATTGGGATACATCATCGCGTAGTACGCGTAAAATGGCGTCGGTCCTGTATCCGTCCAGGACAAGGCCAGTTGGTACTGGTGGTTCTTGAACAGATTGTTGCCGTACAGGCTGGACGACTCACCCTGCACCGTCACATTGATGCCCACATTGCGCAACTCGGACGAAAGAATCGCGGCCATCGCCACCCACTCCGAGTATGTCGAGACCACCTGCATGGTGAATGACAACGGTTTCCCCGAAGGCGACACGAAAATGCCCTGCGCATTTTTCTTGAAGCCCGCCTTTTTGAGAATGGCCACGGCCTTGGCCGGGTTGTACTGCAACGCGCCCTGGTACTGTTTGGCCAGCGTCGGAGACAGCCAGCCCTTGCTCTGGGAGGACAGCATGTCAAACGCGTTGGCGAGCGGCGCATAATGATAGTCGGCCGCGTTGATCTTCTGGCGGTTGATCGCCAGGCTGATCGCTTCGCGCACAGGCAGCATGGACAGCAGCGGATCCTTGAAATTGGTGTACAGCATCAGGGTCGAACCGCCCGCGAAGTAGTAATGGTTCGTCTTCGGATTGGCGTTGACGTAAACCCGCTGGATGTTCGGGATGAAGATGCTGGCCCAGTCGATCCGGCCCTGCACGAGTCCGCCGGCGATGCTCGTATTGCTTGTGTAGGCGGGAAACTGGAGTTCGTGCACCGCCAGTTTGCCGCCCCAATAGTGCGGATTGGCGACAAACGTATACTCCTCCGGATTGAACGAATTGACCAGGTAAGGACCGGTGCCGACCGGGTGAAGGTTCAGCGTGGTGGTCGGATTGGACACCTTGGCCCAAACGTGCTCCGGAATGATCGGTGTCTGCCCCAGAATGTACCATTGATACGGGACATCCACCTGCTTGAACTGAAATTGCACTGAGTAGAGACCGACGGCTTTCACAGCGGAGAGATACTGCCAGACACCGCTGGTATCCAGTTGCGGAAAGCGTTTACGGATCAGAAATGAATACACGACATCCTTGGCCGTGAAGAGTTGCCCGTCCGACCAGCGTACGCCGTGGCGCAGTTGAACCGTCAGCGTCCTGTCGTGGTTCGACCACGCGAACGACGTGCCAAGGATGGGCGTCACCCCGGAAGAATGCGTGTGAAAATAGAAAAGCGGCTGATAGATCAATCCCATGGTGCCGACGAGCGCCTTGGAAAATGGATTGAAGTTTTCCTGAAAAGTTCCTGCTGGGCCCGGCACGATGACGAGCGGCGCTCCCGATGCGGATGTTTGCGCGAAAGCCGGGCTCATTCCCAGGGACGCAGCGGTCAAAACTCCCGTCGCCAACGCCGACAGCGCTATCTTGCGTGTTTTTGCAAGCACGATCATTCCCCCATTTTTTAAGAGGTTCTTTAAGTGACTGTTCAAAAAGTGGGCAGGTAAGACCCACGCAGTGCAAGAAAGCAGCCAGAAATGCGGACCGAGCATGCGTTTTGGGTACGTGAGGGAGCATTTCTGGCGACGACGCGGCAATGCGCCGGGCATAGGGCGTGGCACCGGACCAGCAAACCTTGCCGAAGGCGCTAAACTCGCGACGAGCAAAGGGAATGACGACGCCTCAGCGAACCTTGTCCATGGCGCGGAACTCGCCAGACGCAGGACGGGCGCCTGTCCGGCAAATTTTCATCCTGCCGATGGTGGCGCGCCAGCGCCAAACGGGTCAATGTCATACGGTCAATGTCATGTCCGTCTATGTTTCACCCCCTTATTTACTTCACACGATTAATCTATCGGGTTCCCACAAAATCCGTGGTTACACGGACCGCAGGTGGATCGCGGGCGATCCGCACAATGTGCCACAAGCGCTTCCATCCATCGGCAACGTTCGATTCGGAAGAGTCCATCTGGTTGATTTCAAACGTTTGAATAAACTAGATGATATCCTTTGTCTATGTATCTGTCAATATGAGAATATAGATAAGAAGGATCTTTCTTACATGATCCTCCGTATGCACCGTCTATCGTGCGGCGATTCCTTCGACCATGCCAAGGTCTCCGGCATTTTCTCCAATCGCGAATACACCCCAAAGGGACATGGAATAACCAAAAATCCTAATAAGTATAGTCAATGCTTTCCTAAGTAATATTTGGCAAATGACTCAAGGGTACTTGCAGACGTCGTGCCATAAAAATCGAGTTCAGCAACCCTTTTATTTTTATCTATGTGGAATACGGATAATTCCAACCGGCCGTTATGAAGGTTCATCATGACAGCAAGGTCTGGTTTAAAAGAATCAATCTGGTAAGATCCTGCCGGGAATCCAATATTGGTCCAATCGGGAACGACGTTGGATAGATGTTGTTGTACAGCGATTTTTCCCCCGTTGATGTTGGTCCAAAAACCCAGAAATTGTACCGGGCCTGTTGAATGACTGACCGTCCCACTGGCGTCCGTTTTAATAATCGGGGTACCCCACCCGAAGCTTTGCACCAGTTTCCAGCCAGGGATTTGGGAGGGTTCCTGTATGGGATAGCTGGACTCCGCCTGAGCTTCCTGTAATGTCATCGGGTTTTGAATATGCCAATCCTGTTTTGTATTGGTCCAAGATTCGAGAGGAGTCTGAAGCGCTGAAATGTTTCCCACGGGACTGTCCATAGTCACATTGGTGCCAAACCATTGCCACTTGGCGGCTGTGAATCCGAATAACCCGGCAGATGCCAACACAGCAACGGCTATCGGTAAAGTTTTTCTCATTGGTTTTCCTTTGCGTTGGGAGACTGAGGGGTTCTGATACAACTCATTGGCGGTTAACACGAGGTCACTGAACGACTCCAGATCGATCGGGAGTGACCTATGATATTGTTTGGCCGCTTGGATCTGGTCTTCGATATTCAAGGTCTACTTCCTCCTTTACAAGTACATTTTGCAACCGTTGTCTGCCTCTCGATAAACGGGATTTAACCGTCCCGACAGGTTTGTTGATAATCTTTGCGATTTCTTCGACAGAACTGTCTTCAAAATAGTAAAGAATCACTGGCAATCTAAATCTATCGGGCAAACCCATTACAGCCTTATGCACAATTCGCTGAGTAGAGTGCCGGATATAGCTGCTCTCTGCACTTTCTGTTGCACCGGCATCCAACCACTCGTCATTGTCGCCTGTGCGATGCGCCAACTTCCCGGTGCTTCGTTTGCATTCATTAATAACAATTCTGGCCAACCAGGCAAAAACTTTGGATTGGTCTTGTAATACACGTTCATTCCGATAGGCCCTTATTAATGCCTCTTGCACACAATCCTCAGCCATCTGGCGATTACGCGTGTAAACTCGTGCCAGTCTGATGAGTTTTTCTCCATACACATCAACCCAATGAGCAAGGTCGTCGTCTCTGTGCATGTTCGTCTCATCCCCATTCTCAAATATATAACCCGCATTTATTCAATCCGGTTCCCCAAAAGGAGGGCGACCTGTCCGAAACACAGACAAGTCGCCGCACAAAAAGGTTCGGGGCAGGGTACAGGCAGGCAAGCCACCATTCACGCGAAGAGGCGCCACCAGCGCCTCCTTCAATATCAGGGATAATGCCACCCGGCGACCGCCATTTTGCGCCGCACGTAGGCAAGCTGATCGCGCAGCGGCACGCCCACAGGACAGTTGTCGTCGCACGCCATCAGGCCGATGCAGCCGAAGACGCCGTCCTCATTGCCCACCACCTCAAAATATTCGCGCTCCGTCCGCCTGTCGCGCGGATCGACCATGAACCGGGCGACCCGGTTGACGCCGGCCGCTCCGATGAAATCCGGCTTGAGATTCGCGGTGGCGCATCCGCCGATGCAGCACCCGCACTCAATGCAGCGTTCCGCCTCGTAGATTTTCAACGCCACCGCATTGTCCATCCGTTCTTCCTGCGCGTCGGGGACAAACACCTCATCCGTGTGAATCCATGACTCCGTGCGCACCGACATGTCGCGAAACCAGACGCCGGTGTCCACCGCCAGGTCGCCGAGCAGTTTGAATACGGGCAGCGGCAACAGCGTGACGACTTCCGGCAGGTCCTTGGTCAACGTCTTGCAGGCGAGCGTCGGCCTGCCGTTCACCAGCATGCCGCAGGATCCGCAAATCGAGGCGCGGCAGACAAAATCAAAGCGCAGCGTGGGATCCTGTTCCTCGCGCAACCTGTTCAGGACGACAAACAGCGACATCCCCGGTTCCTCGGCCAAATGGAAATCCTGCAAATGGGGCCTTTTTTCCGGTTCATCGGGGTTGTAACGCATGATGCGAAATGTCAATTTGCGTTCTGTCACCTTGGTCATGACCTCCACCTCACGGTTTCACCGACGGACCACGGGATGCCTCGCCATACCCTCTGTCTCCAGGCGGGGATTCCGTTATTTTGACCGGTTCATAGCGCAACTCCGGTTCATCGGCCCCATCCGGCCAGTAAGCGAGCGTGCGCTTCAGCCAATTCACGTCATCGCGCGTCGGGAAATCCTCCCGGTAATGGCTGCCGCGGCTTTCCCGCCGGGCCAGCGCACCCTTTGCGATGCAGTAGGCCACCCGGACCATGCCGGGCAGGCGCAGGGCGGCGCTCACCTCGGGATCCCCACCGCGGCCGTCGCCGCGCAGCCCGATGCGCTTCGTCCGCTCATGCAGGTCGCGGAGACTGTCTGTCGCCTCCTGAAGCGATTTCTCGGTCCGAAAGATTCCGACATGCCGGCTCAGGATCTGCTCCATCTCGCGGCGCAGTTCATGAACGTATTCCGTTCCGTCCCTTCGCTCGCGCAAGCGCGCCACCCGATCCAACTGCCTGTGGAGATGCTCCTCGACCAGGGACGATTTCACATCCAGCGACACTTCCGCCGTATGTCTGGCAATCTGCTCACCGACGATCTTCCCGGCGACCACCGTCTCCGCCAGGGAATTCCCCCCCAGCCGGTTGAAGCCGTGCAGATCCCAACAGGCCGCCTCGCCCAGCGCGAACAGGTTCTTCAGTCCGTAAACCCGTCCGTCGATATCGGTGCGCACTCCACCCATGCCATAGTGCTGCGTCGGCCGAACGGGGATGAGATCCGTCACGGGATCAATCCCGCGGAAATTTTTGCAGATGGTCGCGATTTCCCGAAGATTGGTGTGGATGTGCTCCGCGCCCAGATGACGGATGTCAAGCCACACATGGTCACCGTACGGACTCTCGACTCCGTATCCGGCCCGGATGTGCTGCATGATGCGCCGCGACACGACATCCCTTGATGCCAGTTCTTTTTTCGCCGGTTCGTAATCCGGCATGAACCGGTGCAGATTCTTGTCCAGCAGATGGCCGCCGTCTCCGCGCGCGCCTTCGGTAATTAGGATCCAGGACGGAACGAGGCCAGTCGGATGAAACTGGACGGCCTCCATATTTCCCAGGGGCACCACACCCGTGTCCAGCGCAAGAATCAATCCGCCGCCCTCATTGATGACCGCGTTGGTCGACGCCCCGTACAACCGTCCGTATCCGCCGGTTGCGATGACGGTCGTCCTGGCCGTGTATGCCCGCAATTCTCCCGTCCGCAGGCAGCGCGCGATCGCGCCGTAACAACGCTCGCCGTCGTGGATCAGGCTGAGCGCTTCCATGCGGTCGTGAACCGCGATTCCGAGTTGCAAAACCTTGCTGTCCACCGTGTACAGCAAGGTGTGCCCGGCGCCGTCGGACGTGTAGCATGTCCGCCACTTGGCGGTCCCGCCGAAGTTGCGCGCCGTGATCAGGCCCACACTTTCCGGATCCTCGTGGATGACTTTGCCGTCGTACACATGGTCTTCTGCCGTGACGCGCGTCCAGGGAACACCCCAGTAGGCCATCTCCCGCACCGCGACCGGAGCGGTCTCGACGAACAGGCGGGCGACATCCTGATCGCAGCCCCAGTCGGAACCTTTCACCGTATCCGCAAAATGAACATCCGGACTATCGCCCTTGCCCATGGCGCTGTTCCCCAAGGCCGCCTGCATCCCGCCCTGCGCCGCGGAACTGTGCGACCGCCGCGGCGGCACAAGGCTGAGCAGAATCACGCGGTGTCCCTGCGTCGCCGCTTCCACCGCGGCGCGTTCCCCCGCCAGCCCGGCCCCGATGACCAGCACATCGGTTACAAACGTGTCGTAGCGGCTCACGCGTGCACCCCCAATGTGAAGAAGACCCACAGCGTCACAGCGCCAATACCGACGGTCAGAACGCTGATCACGCTGAGCACCCGCTTCAGGCTGCGCCTCTTCACCCATCCCCATTTGACAAAAACGCGGTACAGCCCGACGCTGGCGTGGTATTCCGCCAACAGCAGCAGCACCGCATAAAACAGCAAAAATCCGTGTTTGATGCGTCCCGCACTGTACATTACATCGATGCCGCCATAGGTCACCACGGCGACGTGAATAATCGCGAGCAGGAGGATGGCGCCGCCGGTGATCGACTGGAACAGCCACGACCACGTATCGTGATGATGAATCAACTTCGCGTGTTTCCACACGATTTTCTGTTCCGCCCACCGGCTGGGAATCCGCCGGATGACCACGCCGACGTGGGCGCCGCCGACAAGGAGAAGGAAAACGATGGCGGCGGGCAGGAGTCCGTATTTCTCCATGAAGAACGACAATCCGTTAAACGCGTTCGATCCAAGCAGGATTGACGCCACGAACAGCATATGAGTCCACAAAAAAAGAACCAAGAGAAGGCCGCTCACCATCTGGACGACTTCGGCAATGAAGTCAGCCCGGGGACTGTAGGACAGGGCCTTTTGCAGTTTCATCCCTCTTCCTCCTCGCTTCACGGGCTATCCAAAATACGGAATCACCTGTGCCCTGCCGGCCGTCTTCCGCCGTCGATCAGAAACAGACGGCGGCGCGGTTTCAACCAGGTTCTTCGGATCCCCCAATCCGCCGGAACACTCCCCCACTTCATCACCGCGCCGCACCTTGCGCATATTCTGACAGGCACCTTCAGGTCGTAGTCGTCGTCGGTAAAATTCGGCAGATCAGACTGGTACTCCACGGTAACGGGAGCACCACAACAACTGGAGATTTCCATGGGCATCCCCTCCGCTTCTCCACCGTATTCACTTATGGGCACGACGACTCAGCAAGGGGCGCACAGCAGGCGCGTATCCGTTTTCAGTGACTATAGCACAGATTATGAAAGAATTATATGAACAATTCGAATTAGTCTTTTTGGACTATAGCGGCCACATCGCGACGGGACGACGCCCGGACCACAAGTTCTGTATTCAGCATGACAGGCTCAATATCCAGGTTGCCCTGAAGGACGCTGACAAGCGTCTGAATCGCCTCGACACCCAGTTGATACATCGGCTGGCGGACAGTTGTCAGGGGCGGCGTGACATATTGCGTGATGCGCACATCGTCGAACCCGACGATGGCCAGGTCATCCGGCACGCGCAGACCGGATTCCGTCACTGCGCGCAGGATGCCGATGGCCATCTCGTCGTTTGCCGCAAACACCGCCTCCGGCATACGCCGCCCGCGCACCATGCGCAAGCCGATGTCATAACCGCTCTCCTCCGTATACGCGCCGTGATACAGATGCTCCGGGACCGCGGCGATACGGTGGTCGCGTAACGCGCGGCGGTATCCTTCATACCGCAGTTTGCTGTGCAGCGAACTCTGCAATCCACTGACAAACGCGATATTTTTATAGCCGGAGTGGATCAGGTGCTCCGTCGCCATATACGCGCCCGCCTCGTGATCACACGTCACCAGATAGACGAACGGGCGCTTGATCGCGCGGTCCAGGACAACCACAGGAAATGAGTCGCTCGCCACGGAACCCAGCACTTCTTCTTTGATCGACGCATCGAGCACAATCGCGCCGTCTGTCCTGCTCTCGACCAGCAGGCGGGTGAGCGCGCCGCCCTGTCCTCCTGCCGTGCAGCCCACGATCGTGGTGTATCCCAGTTCCAGCGCCTTGGCCTGGACGCCGCGCAGCAGTTCAGAATAAAACGGTCCTCCCAGGTCATGAATCAGGACAGAGATCATCCCGGTACGGCCCGCCTTCAGATCCCGCGCAAGCCCGTTCGGCCTGTAACCGAGATCGGCGGCGGCGGCGAGCACGCGCTGGCGCGTGGAATCCCTGATGCGCGGATCATCCCGCAGTGCCAGCGAAACTGTTGAAATGGAGACACCTGCCCGTTTTGCCACATCGCGCAAACCCGCCATTTGAATCACTCCCGTCCTGTGCAACAGGGGCGCTGATACCGGCTCGAACATACGAGCCCATCTGAACCGTCGCATGATCGTTATCGTCTCCCCGGCGGCCAAGCCAGTTATTTATGATACCATAGAACAGGCGGGGTCGCCTGATCCCGCCTGTTCACCCTCACGCGTACAGCGCCGTGGAGAGATAGCGTTCCCCGTTGGAAGGAGAGATCGTGAGCACCCGCCGTCCCGGTCCGAGTTCGCGTGCGACCTGAAGTGCGACCCATACATTGGCCCCCGAAGAGATGCCGACGAGCAGCCCCTCATCAAGCGCAAGCTGACGTGCCGTGGCAAACGCATCTTCGTCGCCGACCGTGCGCACCTCATCGTACATCGCGACATCGAGTGTCCGCGGGACGAATCCGGTGCCGATGCCCTGGATCTTGTGACTGCCGGGGGCGCCGCCCGACAGGACCGGCGACCCGCCGGGTTCCACGGCCACGATGCGGCACGCGGGCAACTCGCGGCGCAGGACGCGCCCCGCACCGGTGATTGTTCCCCCTGTGCCGACACCCGCGACGAACGCATCGAGTCTGCCGTCCATCTGCTCCATGATCTCCCTGCCCGTCGTACGCTCATGCACATCCGGATTCGCCGGGTTCTCAAACTGCTGCGGCAGGAAATAGCCGTGCGTCTCCGCCAGTTCGCGGGCTTTTGCGATCGATCCGCGGATGCCCTCCGCGCCGGGCGTCAGGACCAACTGAGCGCCGTAGGCGCGCAGCAGATTGCGGCGCTCCAGACTCATCGTCTCCGGCATCGTCAGGATCACTTGGTATCCTTTGGCCGCCGCCACGAGCGCCAGCCCGATCCCCGTGTTGCCGCTCGTCGGTTCAACGATCGCGTCTCCCGGACGCAGCGCGCCCGACTGCTCCGCCTCTTCAACCATCGCCAGCGCAATCCGGTCCTTCACACTCCCGCCTGGATTAAACCATTCCAGCTTGACAAAAACGTCGGCGATCTGCCCGTCCGCCATCCGTTGCAGCTTCACCACCGGCGTATGGCCGATCAGGTCCAGCACAGTCTGTTCTCCCATATTTTATCTCTCTCCCTCGCATATGTGGTCAACCACTCGGCGATCTGCGCCGCAATATCCCGACTCAACCGCTCATCGGGACCGATATGGCCGCTGATGGTCACAACCGGCGCGGCGCCTGTGTGTGCTCCGACAACATGCGCCACCCGTTCATGCAGATCGCGCAGGATCAGGCCGTCAAACAGCACGTACGGCACGATGTACACGCGCGCCAACCGGCGATCCGCGCGGCAGGCGGCAAGCACCGTCTCCAGCCTGGCGCCTGCCCCGATGAGACTGGCCGTCCACACTCGTTTGGCGCGCGTCAGCCGCTGCAAGTCCGCGGCAACCGCCGCGAACACCATCTGGGCTTCCGACTCCCGATTCCCCCGCGCCGCCAGAACGATCCCCGTCTCTTCCCGCTCCTCGTCCCGCCACCCGGCCTGCCGCAACCGCCGATGCATGATCTCACACAGAACCGGCCGGGCGGCGAGCTCGTCGCCCAGCGTCACGCGCATGGTGGGGTATTGCCGCTGCGCCGCCGCCACAAGGCGCGGCAGATCGCACTTCACGTGTCCGCCCGCCAGCAGAAACAGAGGAACCCCGGCGACACGCCGCGCTCCGAGCCGGTGACACTCGGCCAGCCCGTCGGTGACGCCCGGCGTGCGCAATTCCAGAAAGCAGCGGATGACAGGCGCCCGCCAACCGGTCAAGGTCCGTTCGACGGCCAGCACGAGCGTCTCGCATTCGCGCATCCCCCGCTCATCACGCGAACCGTGACCGATCAACAGCACCGCGTCCGTCACAGCGCCGCCACCGTCAGGCGCACTTTCCCGTCCGGCCGCCCGCTCGCTTTGAGCAGATCTCATTTCGGCGCCAACTGTCCGTCCGGCGCCAGCCGTCCACGCAACGCCTCGATCCCGAGGCGTTCACAATAGTCGCCAAACGTTTCCGCGGACGCCGCCTCTTCCCGGAAGGCTTTGAGCAACGGGCGCAGCGTGGCGGCCAGCACCGCGAGCGGTACCGCCTCAAGCAGCCTCGTGTTCAGACGCGCGCCGAATGCGTCCGCGCCGACGAAGATGTCGTAGCGGCCGATGGAGCGTCCGACCAGACCGATCTCCGCCACATACGGACGCGCACACCCATTCGGGCAACCAGTCATGCGGATGCTGATCGGCCGTGTGATCCCGAGTGTCGCGCACACCGTTTCAAACTCGCGCAGGACACTGGGAAAGGCGCGTTCCGACTCGGCGATGGCAAGTCCGCAGGTCGGCAGCGCGGGGCACGCCATCGCCTGGAGCGCGAGCGCGGAACGTTCCTCCGCCAGCGGCACGCGCGCGTCGCGCAACTGGCGCTCGATGTCGAGGCGCTGCTTGTCCGTCAGATCGCACAGCAGAAGATTCTGCTGTGTCGTCAGGCGCACAGACGGTC
>JAKACR010000045.1 GCA_021821225.1 Bacillota bacterium
ATGTGGCATCGTCGATGGCGCCGCGCACGATGTTCATGGCGCCGACCACGCCATGGCAATACCCGCGCGGTGCGATGCGGATCACGTTCATGCGGCCGTCACTCCCGGCTCCCGTTTGTGGGAGAACTGTGACGATGGACCTGTCGGAACAGCCACCGTCCGCGGCCAGCGTATACGATCCGTCGGCCGGCCGCTGTGCGTTTTATCATACCCGGGACGGCGGGGTTCGCAGAAAGGGTGGAGGAAGCAATGGCAGATTTGACGTTTGGCGCGGAACTGCGCTGGTCGGGGAGAGGAACGGACGGACAGGGGTTCGTCACGCTCGGGGAGCAGTCGGCGCTGTACTCGGCGCCCGCTTCCATGGGCGGCAAGGGGGTTGGAACGAGTCCGGAACAACTGCTGATCGCGGCCGTCTCGGCCTGTTACAGCGGGACCCTGTTCGGATTGCTGACGAAAGCGCAGTTGCCCGTGCGGGAGGTGGCGATCCGCTCGGAGGGGATCGTCACCGGGTATCCACTTTTGGGAAAGTTCGCTGTGCTTCGCGTCCATCCGACGATTGAGGGCGGTGACCCCGAACGCCTCGCCGATTATCGGCAGGAGGCCGAGCGGGCTCGCGACCGCTGTTTTATCGGCAAGACGATCAGGGGCAATGTCGAATATGAGGTTGGCGAGGTGAGCGTGAAGTGATGGCCGGACAGCCCGCCTGACGCTTTTGAACAGGCTCTTTTAGAGACGCCAGCTCTGCGGGTGACCGTCTTGCACCAGATCCAGATCGGCCGCGCGGGCGTTCGCCTCCACCTGCTCCGGGCTCTTGCAGCCGGGAATCACGCAGCTCACGGCGGGATGCCGCAGACACCAGGCGAGCGCCCACGACGCCATGTTCACGCCCTCTGGCACCTCCGTGCTCCGGATGTCCGCCACCTTGCGCAGGCGCGTTGCGACCTGTTCCGGGTTGTGGCGCGAACGCACATCATTGTCCGGGAAAACGGCGCCCGGTTCATATTTGCCACTCAGATAGCCGCTTGCGAGCGGGACGCGGGCCAGCACGCCGAGATCCTGCGCCTGGCAGGACGGGAAGACGCGGTTTTCCGGCGTTTGGTCCAGTCGGTTGTAGACCACTTGGATCGCTTTTGCACCGACCTGGCCCGCCGCGGCTGTCTGGTGGAGGTTGTCGTTGCTACCGATGGAGATGCCGAGGTTGCGCACTTTTCCGGCTTGCACCTGTTTGTCGAGCGCGGTCCACAGTTCGTCGTTGTCGAACACCTCGTCGGGACCGGAATGAAACTGGTACAGGTCCACGTAATCGATGCGCAGCGCCCGCAGGGATGCGTCAAGCTGCTGCAGGACTTCTTCGGCCGACCAGAAATTTCGCTCCTTGTTGTCACGCTGTGCAAAGTTGTGGCCGAACTTCGTGGCGATGACCCAGTCGTCCCGGTTCTTGCGGCGATCCAGATAATCGCCGATGAAGCTTTCGGAGAGGTGATGGCCGTAGCATTCAGCCGTGTCGATCAGATTGACGCCGAGCTGACGGGCCCGGTCGAGTACGGCGTCCACCTCGTCCTGTATGAAGTCCTTTCCCCAGGCGCCGCCAAACTGCCATGCGCCGATGCCGACCACGGAGACTTTCAACCCTGTTTTGCCCAATCTGCGGTATTTCACGTCCATCGCTCCTCGTCGGTCATTTTGTCAGACGGTCTTTCTTTTTGGGGAACGCTCTTTTATTTGAACAGGCTCTTTTATGTATTCGCTTCCCTGGCGGGGAATCCTTTTGTTGCACTGGAACGGGATTGCTGTGCGTGCGAACTGGTCCCGCGGTTCGGCATTTCACGACCTGCCGTGACCTTTCCCGGCGTGGTGGAAGTCGCGCGCATCTGGAATGTTGTTTCGTCCTATGATTTTTTCTGTTGTATATACACCGACAAGGCGAAACGGACATCTTTGAAGTCTGAAAATGGATGTTTCACGTTTGTTTTCTTGATTATTCATCTGACTCATCATTCTTTCCTCGTCGAACAAGGACTCTGCTATATATTGTATCTTAACTTGTCAGAAGCCTTGACGGAACATATTGTTCTACAATATCAATAATTTGGTCTGGATTTGTGATATGCAGAAAACGAATTAAATGCTTCAGGTCCACGACCTTTCACACTCTGGAAACGGGATCGTCACCGGTGAAAATGTTTTCGAGATAGGAACGCCGGAGGGGTCATCACAAGTTTCTATGCTCGAAAAAACCAATTTTCATACAAAAACCAAGTTTTGGGTACCTATACAGGCTATTTTGCACCCATGATGGCTGTGGCAAATGATACTCTCAACACAGATAGTCCACCATCGCGGCAAAGTAGGCTGCATATGGTGTGGTCTCTGCCGTAACCAGTGATCGTGGAATCGGCGATTTCACCATGCGAATACGTTCTTCGTTGTCGGCTGAGTAGAAGTCGTCAAGGAAATTCCCTTTTGCGAGAAAAATCTCCTTTTCCCCATTTTCGATTTGAGCAAAATACTCCGCTTGAACAACCTCTTAACGGGGACGCGAATACGATGAACAAGTAACCCTCATGCTCCTGAACCACGCCTGGCGCGGTTCGAGACGGTGACCGGGCCGTTGGACGCGATGGACTGCGGATGGCGGTGAACAATGAAGAGTTTTGACCATGGGCGAATCCCATTCGTCAATTTTCCCGGTTGGCATATTGTACAGGAGATGGCGTGAGGAGGTGATCGCAATGGGTGAAGTATTTGGCGGCTATACGCGCTGGGCGGTCGTATTTCTGATTATTTTTGTCCTGTTTTTCCTGTTTGTCCCGCACTAGGAATATGTTCAAAAATCTCCCCCGGTTGTTGGCGATGGCTTGTCTCCAATCACGAGGATGCTGTATTGAATGCGAGGAGGTATGAGTTGTGGGCGCGTTTGGTGGCTATACCCGCTGGGCGGTCGTATTTTTGATCATTTTCGTCTTGTTCTTCCTGCTTGTTCCGGGGTACACAACCGTTTGCAACACAGTTCCCGTGGCCTGAACTTCTGTGGGCTGTGTGAATGCATGCAGCCCTTAAAAGTCATGATACGAGGAGGTGAGGATTATGGACGGATGTTTCGGCGGTTATACCCGCTGGGCCGTGGTTTTTCTGATCATCTTCGTACTATTCATCCTGCTTGTTCCGTATGGAGCAGGCGCCTGACGGTGTAAGTCCAGTGCAGTCTTTTTAGACGTTGTTCAAAAAGTGGGCAGAACTCTCCGACGCATGGCTCTGTCATCGCCAGAAATGCTCCCTCACGTACCCAAAAACGTATGCGAGGGAGCATTTCTGGCCGCTTCTTTATACCTATCGAACTATATAAAATAAGTATTTTTTTGTTTCGATCTGTCGGAGCCGTAGAGGAGATTCGAGTAAACGAGGAACAGCTTCAACTTTTCCAAGAAAACAATCAAATCTCACCGTCGCCTGAATAATAGTAGCCGCCGTGTGACACACACGGCGGACGGGCTCGATCGCGGGAGATGTTTTTGTCAGGGGATGGAGAGAAATGAGCGGCCGGTGAAGTAAAATCCGAGAATCTGGCTGTTGTTCCAGCCGGTCAGCGCCCAGTACTGGCTGCCCCATTGAGCCATGTGCTGCGAGTGTTCCATTGCCCAGTTGGCGTTGTCCGGGATACCCGCGCGGTAGTCGAGCGGAGTGATGCCGCCGTTCGGAGCGGTGTACGCCATGTTCCAGGTATTGGCGACCGCCTGGTCTGTCGCGGGCATGCCGCTCATGTAACGGTATTGCTGGAAATTCGTTGTATTGTCCACATCAAACGTGTATCCGCCGATCGTCACGGGATGCAGCCTGTGATACCAACCGAACATCTTCACGGCCTGCGCGCCAGCCAGCAGGGACTGCGTGTTCCACGAGGGGTACCACTCGTTGGGAAGCACATCACGGCAGTACTGCTGAAAACCCACGGTCTGCACCCATTGAATCGCCCCGCGCGGGTTGTTGCCGGCTCGGATGGCGACGTGAATGGTTGTGGGCAGCGGCGTATTGTACAGTGTGTGCTGCAACGCTGGCATGGGCTGAGCCAGTGCGGCGACGGGCGGTTGCACGAGGCAGGCGGCGACGGCGGCGGCTGTGAGTTGCCGCAATGTGTTCAGGCCGTGCGTCATGGCGCTACCCCCTGGGTGGATGTTGTGCCGCTTTGCGCACTTGGGAGAGGGAAGGCCACCCGTTCCCAGTTCAAAGGGGCGACCTGGGCGGAAGTGCCTGAATTGCTGCTTAGCGCGCGTGGGGCGCTCGCCGTTTTGTGCCATTTCGATGTCGAGTTCGGGCCCCACGGCGCGTACTGGAATTCCCCCGCAATCGGCGGCTGCTTGCCAAGGTGGGCCAGCCTGGCGTAGCGGTCGATCACCTGTGCGTAGATGAGCCTGTGCAGGTGGCCCAATGTGGCGAACGGTTCATTGCGCTGTCCGGACTTGGCCTCCAGCAGGGTGATCGGCTGTACCTCGCCGGGCGCCACGGGGACGTCAAAGATGATCTGTTCATTGAAGCCGCGCGCCACGGCGATGGCGGTGACCGTTCCCATCATTTTTACCCCCGCGAACCGCGGATCGACCGGCACCGTGAGCGTGGTGCGCCATTTCCCCGCGCTGTCGGTCAGGCCGTTCGCCAGAAGCCGGCCGTCGTTTCCGATCACGAGTACGCGCGCGCCGGAAAGCGGCCGCGGCACAGGACTGGCGACGCGAAACTCAACGGCGGAGGAGACGGTTTGCGCAGTCGGCGGGCTGCTGTTGGCGGATGCGACGAACGCGGCGGGGGCTGTCGCTAAGCCCGAGAATCCCGTGAAGTCCGCGAATTCCGTGGAGCTGGCCGCGCAGTCCGTGGTCGACGCCGATGGCTGTGACGGCGCAGACGCCGGGGAATGTTGCGCGACCGCCGCGACCGCCGGAATCTGTGCCGAGGTATGCGCTGTGACGCGGTCGCCCGGCTGTGGGGCGAACTGGAAGGACAATGCGAGGGTCATCGTGGTTGCCCAAGTGCGAATGATCAAGCGATATTCCTCCTTAATCCGTGATGCGCAATGAAGGGTATTGTGCGAAATGCGATCCAGTTTTATCCTTGGGGTGATGGGTGGTCGATTCGAGAACAGGGCAGATTGACGAAAGCGGTGGTGCGTGCAATGCTGGTCGAAGACTTGGGGTATCGACGGACGGATCGCCTGCTTGTGGTGAACAGCGACGACTTTGGCATGTGTCATGCGGCGAACGAGGCGGTGTGGGAAAGTCTGGGTAAGGGGATCGTCACGTCCGCGACGGTGATGATGCCCTGCCCGTGGGCGTATGACGCGGTCAAACGATGGTCCGCGCAACCGGATTTCGCGGTCGGCGTCCATCTGACGCTGACCAGCGAATGGCGGCATTACCGTTGGCGGCCCGTCGCGCCGGTCGCGGAGGTTCCGGGCCTGGTCGATTCCGACGGGTTCATGTGGCGGCGCGTCCAGGATGTGTACGAGCACGCGACGCCCGAACAGGCGTACGTAGAATGCAGGGCGCAGATCGAACTGGCGCGGTCGTGGGGACTCGATCCGACACACCTGGATTCGCACATGGAGACTCTGCAGATACACCCGGCGTACCTTGAGGTCTATGCGCGCCTGGCGCAGGAGTACCGCCTGCCTCTGCGCATGGCGTCGCAGAGCGACTTTGCGGCGGGTGGCCAACCCGGCATCCGCGCCCAATTTGCCGCGCGCGGCATCGTGTTCCCGGATGAATTGGTCCTGCCCGAGCGCAGGCGCGCCGACGAATCCGCGCGCGCGTTCATCCTGCGCACGATCAGGGAATTGTCCGCCGGGGTCAATGAGTTGTTCATCCATGCGAGCCTCATGACGCCGGAACTCCAGGCCATTTTTTCGGGAGGAGAACAGCGCGCCGAGGAGTTCCGGCTGTTCACGGAGGACGAGGGAATCAGGGAGTGCCTTGCGGAGGAAAACGTGATCCTGATCGATTACCGTCCGCTTCGTGCGTGGCAGCGCACACGCTGACGGAGCCTGTTTCTCCATACCGTCGATGGGGCAGTCCATCGGCCCGAATTCACCATGAGGAGGAATGGTTCATGTTGGTGGTTACGACGGCCACGATTCCGGAATATGAAATCACGGAGACGCTGGGACTGGTGTTTGGCATCACGGTGCGCAGTCGGGGCGTGTTTGGGAACCTTGGCGCGGGGCTCAAGTCGATTGTCGGCGGGGAGATCAAGCAATATACCAAGATGCTGGAGCAGGCCAGGGCGCATGCGGTGGATCGGTTGATTGAGAACGCCGAGGCCATGGGCGCGGACGCCGTGGTGATGATGCGGTTCGATTCCGGCGAAGTCGCGCAGACGATGGAAGAGGTTGTCGCCTACGGCACGGCGGTCAAACTGGCCAAGTAGCGTTGACCGGGGTTGTCCGGGGACTTCTGATCATCCGCCGTTCTTTGCATTTGATATCAAGTAAATTAACCAAACCTTTGTCTTCGATTTGCGTGAATAAATCGGACGTTTGCAGCGGGGGATTCTATCAGGTCTACCGGGATCGGTGAAAGTTTATCGAAACCGGCGAAGTGAACAGCGGGGGATTTTGGTGACAGGCGCAACGATGAACCCTCCTTCTGTTAATCATACTGTGATCAACAGGTGTTGATGTCAGCGTATTGACAAAATGAGGGTGAGGAAATAGACTCGATCTGTTCAGTAAAATCAAGCAAGAGAATCAGTCAATCGCGATGGCCGGTGTGATCGGAGGCACTGCGTTGGTTACGCTCAAAGATATTGCGCAAATGGCGCAGGTTTCTACAACCACGGTATCTCGTGTATTGAGCGATGATCCCCTGCTCTCCATTTCGGAGGACACGAGGAAGCGGATTCTCGCTGCAGCAAAAGCTGTGAATTATCGGGTGAAATCTTCAAAAAATAGGGGGGTGGGGAGAAGAGGACTGCGCAACATCGGCATCCTGGCGCGCGGGAATGAGCAGATGGAACAGGAGGACCCGTATTTTCTTTCGATTCGGCGCGGCGTGGAAGCGGAGTGTGCAGCGCTCCGGATACGGAATGCAAGTGTTGTCCGCGAGGTGGATTCCGTAGCGTTGCCGACACTGTTTGGCGATATGGACGGCGTGGTTGTCATCGGCGACAATCCCCAGGCGCTTGATTTTCTGAAAGACAGCGGGGTCCGGGTGGTGTGTGTGGACCGGCAACAGTCCCACATTGGCGAATTTGATACGGTGACGGTTGATTTCCGGCAGGCCACCCTGGATGTACTGAACCATCTGATGGCTCTGGGCCACGATCCGATAGGATATATGGGAGGGGGTGGGGCGGACCCGCGGCTGGACATGTTTGTGGAAGCGTTGCAAAAGAGCGGCCGCCACCATTCTTCCCACGTCCATATCGGTGCGTGGTCGACCGGTGGGGGATATGCCCTAGCCAAGCAATGCGCGGTGTCCGGCAGTATGGCGAGGGCGTATTTCATTGCCAGCGACCCCATGGCGATCGGAGCCATGAGAGCGTTTACGGAAGCGGGACTTCGCATACCGGAAGATGTGGCGATCGTCGCCTTCGACGACATTGAAGTGGCCGCCTATCTCAATCCGGCGTTGACGACGGTCCATGTGCCAACCGAGATCATGGGGCGCGCGGCCGTACACCTGTTGGTGGACGGATTGGGAATCGGCGGTCTGCCGGTTCAGGTCACGCTTCCCACGGAACTCATGATCAGGGAGACGTGCGGCGGTTCAAGGGGACAGGCGATTAAGACAAGGAGAGATGGCCCATGAAACTTGCGGCGCAGGAAAATCTCGTGCCGGGCGGCACATTTGAGGAGAAGGTGCGGGTTTTAAAGGAATTGGGGTATGAAGGCGTGGAGTTGCGCGGCGATCAGTTGTCGCAACGGGTCGTGGAGATTCGGGATGCTCTGAGAAAGGTGGGTCTGGAAGCGGCGTGTGTCTGCGGCGGGTACAACTTTGGCCTGCTCGCGGCCGACAGGAGGGAACGGGAGGAGTCGATGCGGCAGCTTCGGGATTTACTCTCTGCCGCGGGCGAGGTGGGGGCGCAGGGCGTGATCGTGGTGCCGATTTTCGGGCCGCCCAAGCTGCCCGACCTGGCGCCGTGGAAGAGCGCCAGGGAAATGGAGGATGAACTGCTGGCGGCAGAGTTGAGTGAGTTGGCCGAGCATGCCGCGTCGTGCGGGGCAGAGTTGATCCTCGAACCGCTCAACCGCTATGAGACGCACTATCTGAACCGGGTGGATCAGGCGATGGCCATCTGCGAAAGGATCAATTCTCCGCATATGACGATCCTGGCGGATGTCTTCCATATGAATATCGAGGAGGCCGACCTGCCTTCCGCTTTGCGCGCCGGCGCGTCCCGCTTGGGGTACGTCCATTTGGCGGATTCCAACCGTCTTGTTCCGGGGCTCGGACATACGGATTTCCGCTCCCTGTTCACGACGTTGCAAGGGCTGGGCTACCGGGGATGGATGTCGCTGGAGTGCGGTGTGCCCGACGGGATTCATTCTTTGCGTGAGACGCTCGACTTTTTAAGGAAGCAAATTCAGGCGCACTGAGCAGGCGTACAGAATGGGGGAATGAAGATGAACATCGCATTCATCGGAGTGGGTGGCATCGCGGGCGCGCATATGAGAAATCTGGCAAGAATCGAGGGCGTGCGGGTGTCGGCGGTCTACGATGTGCTCCGCGACCGGGCGGAACAGGCGGGTCGGCAATACGACGCAACCGTGGCCGAATCTGTGGAAGCACTGTTGGAGACCAGGCCGGATGCGGTCTACGTCTGCGTGCCGCCATTTGCCCACGGGGCCGTGGAGTTGGCGGTGCTGGAACGAGGGATTCCGCTGTTCGTCGAGAAACCGCTTGCAGTCGACCTGGAACCTGCGCAGGCCATTCTTGGCGCCGTCCAAAGCAAGGGATTGCTGACGGCGGTCGGTTATCATTGGCGCTATTCCGAGGCGGTCGATGCCGCCAAGGCGGCGTTGGCCACGCGCAGGGCGGGCATGGTGATGGGGTACTGGATGGGAACGATGCCCGAAGTGTCCTGGTGGAGAAAGATGGATCAATCCGGCGGGCAAATGGTCGAGCAGACCACGCACATTGTCGATCTGGCGCGCTATCTGGTGGGCGAAATCGCGGAAGTGCACGCTTGCTACGGAAATCGGGGCATTGCGGACTTCTATGAGGGTGTCACGGTTCCCGATGTGGGCTCTCTCAACCTGAGGTTTGCCGACGGTGCGGTCGGCACGGTGATGACGACCTGCCTGCTGGATCGCAACCACGCGGTCGGACTGGACATCGTGACGCGGGATCTCACGCTGGAGATCCGTGGCGACGCGCTGACCGAGCGCGGGAGGACGGAGACGCGCACGCGCCGCAATGGGACCGATCCGTACTTTGTCGAGGATCAGGCGTTTGTGGCGGCGGTGCGGACAGGCGATCCCCGGCTGGTCCGTTCGACCTACCAGGATGCGTATGAGACGCACCGGGTGACTGTGGCCGCCAACCAATCGGCGCAGTCCGGCCAACCGGTGCGCCTGTAGGGATACGTCGCCATGCATGCGCCGTGACGCCGAAGAGCGGCGGGTGTCACGGCGTCACGGCGCGGTCCGAAGACTGGGGGCTCACGGCGCAGTGCCGGCAGTTTCGCCGAGGTGCCGTTCGTATGCGTGGCGCAATGTCCGATGGCGATGCACGATGAACCACACGGGACTCTGCGCGGCGGTCGTCCGCGGTCCCGCACCCGGCGATGCGGTCCAGGCGTTGACCGCGAAGGCCGAGGTGATGAAGATGAAGCTGAGCCCCGCCAAGGACAGGTGCAGCACGAGCGACTGGAGCTTCAGATGGCGCCTGCGCGCGTCGTATCGCAGATAAAAGTACAGTCCGAGCGCATAGGTGAAGAGCAGCAGCAACAGGCCCGCGACGAGCAGGGCGGCGGCCCAGGGAGAAGCGGCAGTACGGGCGGGCCGGAAGAACAGCGCCTGAACCGCCGCCAGGCAAAGGAGAGCCGTGGTGATGGACGCCAGGATGACGTGCAGGCTGACGATGCGCAACGGATACCGGATCCTCACGCGGAAGGTGAAGCCAAAAAACAGCAGGGCGCCGAGCAGCGACGTCAGGCACAGGCTGATGTAGGACAGATTGATCATCGGCTTATTGGGCGAATCCGCGTGTGTATTGGGCGGGGACAGCGGGCGTCTCGCCAAGGGCGATGGCGGCGCGCAGCGCCCAGTACGGATCCCGCAGCAACCCGCGTCCGACGGCGACCAGGTCGGCATCACCCGTGGCGACGACGAACTCCGCCAGCGCCGGATAGTCCAGCCGTCCGACGGCGGCCACAGGCATGCCCAGAGCCTGTCTGACGCCGCGCGCGAGCGGGACCTGGTACCCGGCGTGGGAACCGGGCCGTCCCGCGGCCCCGATCGGGCCTTCGCCCCCGGAACTCACATCGAAAGCGTCCACGCCCGCCTCATGGTACCGGCGGCACAGGTGGACGGCGTGGTCCAGCCCGTATCCGCCCTCCACGTATTCCGTCGCGGAAATGCGCATCAGCAGGGGCATACCTTTAGGCAACGCGGTTCTGACCGCCGCGGCGACTTCGGATCCGAACTTGGCAAGATCGTCGCCGTACTCATCCGCGCGCCGGTTGGTGTGGCGCGACTGGAACTGGTGGATCAGATAGCCGTGCGCTCCGTGCAATTCGACAAGGTCGACGCCAGCCGCTACGGCCCGCCCGGCCGCCGCGCGGAACTTGTCGACCATGCGCTTGATTTCATCATGGGTGAGCGCGCGCGGCGTTTTTGACTTCCCGTCAAACGCCAGGGAAGACGGCGCGACAGGTTCATCGGCGTCCTGCGCCTTGCGCCCCGCGTGGCCGATCTGGATGCCCACCTTGGCTCCGCGCTCATGGCATGCGTCGACGATGCGCGCGAAAGCGGGGATGTGCTCGTCCGACCAGATGCCCAGATCGAAATCACTGATGCGGCCGTCGGGCTCCACATCCGTCATTTCCATGATGATGAGACCCACTCCGCCGACGGCGCGACTGGTGTAGTGAACCAGGTGCCAGTCGTTCGGTTTGCCGTCTTTTGCGCTCACCGCGTACTGACACATGGGGGACATGACAATGCGATTTTTCAATTGTAGTTCTCGCAGGCGATAAGGTGAAAAAAGGTGCGCGTCCATGTCAGGACTCCTTGCAAAATAGAATGAGAACCGATTGTGTACTTGGGAGACATGAGATAAACGAAATTGGATGGTCACTGGCCCCGCCGCTCATTATAGCGCACAAAGGGGTTTGCCGGGAGGCGTCCGCGTCATCAGTGAGCGCCTCCCGCGTCGTCAGCGGGCGCCTTCCACGCCGTTGCCGGAATTCGGGTCCGCGATGACCAGCACGTCAAGATGACGGGTGGCGCGTAAAAAGTTGGTCAGCACGTGACCGCCGTGCATCAGTTCGCCGGGGGAGCGGGTGGAGTGGGCGAGCACCACCTGCGTGACCCGCCTGCGTTCCAATTCTTCCACAAGAACGCGAAAGACGTCACGACGGCTCGTGGCGTGAAGGTGTTCGAAGGTGCCGCCGAGCCGCTCCGTCAATTGGCGAAGTTTAGAAACCCGTTCCACCTCCTGCTCGGTCAGCTTCGGGTGATCCTGCACGTAGCCGACGTACATCTTCGCTTTGAGGCGATGCGCTGTGCGAAATCCCCGGCGGATCAGGCGTTCCGCCTTCGGTTTGAGATTGGCGCACACGTAGATCACCTCAATGCGCCGCCACGGCCCACGCAGCGCACTGCGCTCGTCCCAGGCCTCCAGCCGGTCGTCCACATTGTCTGCCACCTCGCGCAGGGCGAGTTCTCTCAGGGCGATCAGGTTGCCTTCGCGGAAAAAATTGTCCAGCGCCTGCTCGATCTTTTCCTGAGCGTAGATCTTGCCTTCGCGCATGCGCTGGCGCAGCGTCTCGGGAGGCACGTCGATCAGCAGCACTTCGTCCGCCATGCGCAGCACGTAGTCGGGAACCGTTTCCCGGACGATGATGCCGGTGATCTGCAGGATGGCGTCGTTCAGGCTCTCAAGGTGCTGCACGTTGACGGTGGAAATGACCGAAATGCCCGCTTCGAGCAGTTCGAGGATGTCCTCATAGCGTTTGGCGTGGCGCGAACCGGGCACATTGGTGTGCGCCAGCTCGTCCACAAGCACCACCTCGGGATTGCGCGCGATGACGGCGTCCACGTCGAGTTCTTCAAAAACGGCCCCGCGAAAAGACATCTTCTGCCGGGGAATCATCTCAAGCGGACCGATCTGGTTGAGCGTGCCCCTGCGGTTGTGCGTTTCGATCAGGCCTGCGGCGACATCCACACCCTGCTTGTGCAATTCGTGCGCTTCGCGCAGCATCGTGTACGTCTTGCCGACGCCAGGCGCGGCGCCGATGTAAATCTTGAATCGGCCGCGCTTCATTTTGGAAATCGTGCGTTCCACTTCCGAACTCGACAGGCGATGGAACGGGTTGTTGGCCATCGAACGCTGGAAACGCTGATGCCGTGTGGGCAGTACGCGCTGGCCTTCCGGCGTACGCCTGTCGGCGGTGATCATGAAGTCGAATTCTTTGCCGTTCTTGAAGAGTTCATTGATGATTGACCCGCGCAGCAGTTCCTGCCAGCGGCTGCGCGCCGACTGCCCGATGACAATGCGCGTGATGTTGTGTTCCCGCGCATAGCGCAGGATTTCTTTTGCCACCGAGGATTGCTCCGACAACTGAATCTCCGCGAACTCGGCGTCCATCTTTTTGATCAGTTTGACGATCGCGGTCTTGAACGCGGACTGTTCCAGACTGAGCGGCCTGGGGGCGATGACGGTCAGCACATGCAGTTCTCCGTTCAGCCGCTTGGCCACCTGCTGTCCACGCCGCACGAGCAACGAGCCACTGGAATCGTACTGGAATCCCACGAGGATCTTTTCCGTCGCGGCCGACGGGCCATCCATGCCGTGCTGTCTGCGGTAGATCTCCAGTTCGTCGTTCACTTCTTCCGCGAGCAGGCGCAACGTCAGTTCGCGCAGGATGGCGAGATTCTCGTGGTTGAAGTGTCCCTCTTGGGACGTTCCGCCGTTTTGCAGTCCGACGCCGCCGTTTTCAAGCCGCTGCACGATCACCTCCGGCGTGACGTCCACGAGCTTCACTTCGTCAGCGCGCGCAAGGACCTCCAGCGGCACCGTATGCGTGGAGGTGATCCCTGTCAGTTTTCGCACCTCGTCGCGCAATTCCTCCAGATCGTATACATTGAGCGTCGTCACGACGCTGATCCCGCGCGCGAGCAGGATGCTGACCTCCTCGATGCGGGTCGCGCGCTTTGCGCCGGGCTGGTTGACATGGGCGAGATCGTCCACCAGAAGCACTTCCGGATTGCGTTTGATGATGGCTTCAAGATCAAGGTCTTCCTGGGCGATGTAGTCAGGCGTCACCCAGGAGATCGACGGGATTACGTCAAATTGGCATACGAACGCGCTGTTGTCGCCATGCAGGCTGCGTTCGATGCCGGACACTGCGACATCCACCCCGTCGGAGCACAGTTCAAGTCCGTCGCGCAGCATGTGGTAAGTTTTGCCTGTTCCCGTGCTGGCGCCGAGGTAGATCTTCAGTCGGCCGCGCTGCAGGGCCGCGATGTCGCGCAGAATCTCCTCCGGGGTCTTGCGGCGAAATGTATCCGTGCTCACATGGAGTCACCCGTTCCGTCTGGAGTGTGCATTTCAATATTATATCTGCCCGCGCGGTTCCTGCACAGTACGTGCAAGGGGACTTTATCACACGTCCCCAAGGAGCGGCAGCCCGCGGAGTTGCATTTCACAGAACAGAAGTGTAATCTTTGCCACATGATTACGGGATCCGGCGAAGGGGAGAGCGAAACGCTTGCGGCGCAGCGCGATCAATAGACTCGGATCAGGCATTTCCAGACGGATTGCGCGCAGGCCGCCGACAGGGAGTCGATCCATTCGGCGGCCTTAATTTTGCGGTGTTTCGGACATAATAGAGGTTGTTTAAAAAGATGGCAGAGTTCTTTCGGACAACCTCATGACACCGAGGATGAAAGCGAGGGCGGACGCGTGGGGACACTGGTTTCTTTCCTGCTGTTTTTCCTGTTGTTTGCGGGATTCTTCAGCCTGATCAGGATTTTCGACCGGGCATGACGGGCGAAGCGGGACAATCTCCCGCAATGATCAGCGCACGGTTGACTGGAGGGATGCAAAGTGTGGTTTCTGCTGGTTCTTTCCGTACTCATCATGGTTTATCTGACTT
>JAKACR010000360.1 GCA_021821225.1 Bacillota bacterium
CCCGCCAGCGCGGCCTGCCGTTTTTCCAGGAACCGATGCAGCGTTTTGAAGGCCGGATCGAGGAGCACGAGACGTTCTTTCTCATCGATCCGGCGAACAACCTGCTGGAATTCAAGTACTACCTCGACGACCGCATGATGTACTGAATGGCGGCGGTCACTGATGTGAATTGAGCAGGATGCGACGACCTTCAGCGTGCGAGGCGGCGGCGGCCTGATTGATCTCCGTCAGCCGCCGCATGTCGGCGCGGCCGATCGTCGGCGGAACACGGTGCAGGATGGCCTCCGTCCACTGTTCGAGCGGCGAGGCGATCGCGGCGGGCAGTTCCGGCGTTTCCCACGTGTCGCCGACCTTCATCCGGACACCCTCGTTTTCCACCGCCAGCATGCCCTCTGTGCCGTAAACCTGGAGCTGGAACGGACTTGCGCCAGAGGCGAAGCCGGTTTCCAACACTCCGAGCGCGCCTTGCTCGTATTCGACAATCACGACGGAGTTGTCGTCCACCGCGTGACCCAAGATATTCGTCATGCGCGCCGTGACGGCCTTGACCGCGCCGCCGAGCCGGTTGGTCAGGTAGATGGTGTGCGCGCCGAGGTCGATCAGGGCGCCGCCGCCGCACGTTTCCGGGTCAAAGAAGTGCTTGGGCAGCCAGCCGTGTGGTTGCTCCTCGCGTGGCACCGCTCCGTTGTGCGCCAGACGGCAGCGCACCATGGTCACCTGCCCGAGCGATCCACTGTCTACCACGCGCTGCGCAAACAGGTAGTATGGATGGGCCAGACGCGGCAGGGAAAGCATGAGTTCAACGCCGGATGCGTCGACGGCGGAAAAGATCTCATCGCACTCTTCGACGGACAAGCCGAGAACTTTTTCGGAGAAGATGTGCTTGCCGCTCTTTGCCGCCTGTACGATGACGTCGCGGTGCATGTTCGTCGGCGTGTCGACGATGACGCCGTCGATATCCGGTCTGGCGAGCAGCGCGGCGAGGTCCTGATGGAACGGGACGCCGAGTTCTTCAGCCCAGGCGCGTCCCCGCGCCGCATCCTCGTCCCACACGGCGGCAATGCGAATGTCTGGGTGGTTGTTCGCCTGTCTGGCGTAGTCGTTTGCATGGACGTGCCAGCGGCTCAGCATTGCGACCGAAAGCATGTGCGGTGCCCCCTCGTCGATCACTTATGGGATCAATGGAATATGTAGCGCTTACAATAGCCATTGTAGGCAAGCGCAGTCTTCCGGTCAAAGGGATTGCGTGGAAGCACGGCGTCGCGCGGGGCAAGGCGGCGGCAGGACCTGCAAACAGCGACGGGCGCGCGCCGACAAGCAGCACCGCGCCCGTCGTGCGAGCCAGGTCAAGCGATGGTGACATCCGCAGACAGGTAGACGTCCTGAATCGCGTGGAGAAGCTCGATTCCTTCGGCCATCGGCCGTTGGAACGCCTTGCGCCCCGATATGAGTCCCATGCCACCGGCGCGTTTGTTGATCACGGCCGTGCGCACCGCCTGGCGCAAGTCATCGGCGCCGGATGCCCCGCCGGAATTGATCAGCCCTATTTTCCCCATATAACAGTTGGCCACCTGGTAGCGGGCCAGATCGATCGGGTGGTCTGACGACAGTTCGGTGTACATGCGCTCGTCAATCTTCCCATAGTGCACGCCATCCTTGTTCAGCGCCCTGTACCCTCCGTTATTTTCTGGCAATTTCTGCTTGATGATGTCCGCTCCAACGGTGACGCCCAAGTGGTTCGCCTGGCCAGTCAAATCGGCGGCAACGTGGTAGTCCGTTTTGCCCGCGTGGAACTCGGGGTTGCGCAGGTAGCACCACAGGATCGTGAACATACCGAGTTCATGCGCCGCTTCAAACGCCTCGCTCACTTCTTGCAGCTGCCGCGTGGACTCCGCCGAACCAAAGGTGAGCGTAAAATAGCGCACACGTAGCCGTGGGTGGTTTTTGGGGGATGATGCTCCTTGAACGATTCGGGGAGGCGCTCTCATGACGAGGGCGGGGGTGGCAAATGCCGCGGGAGGAAGGGTGTCACGTCCGGGCTGCTGAGTTCCATGCACACAACGAATACCCCGCCCGTCTGCCAGGCGAGGATGGTGGGGATGCGGTTGTTGTTTATTTTCTTCTACGGCTGTGAATCGCTTTGGGCAAGGTCTCTGACCAAGGCAGCAGCCTGTCCAACGCACTCGGGTCAGTCATGTCGATGTTGGGCAGTTGTTCAAATAGAGACTCAAGGTACCGGAACGGACTTAATCCATTCTCCTTCGCTGTCTCCACGATGCTGTACGTGACCGCACTCGCTCGGGCACCACGTGGCGTATTTGAAAATAGGAAATTTTTGCGACCGATCACAAATGGCTTAATGGACCGCTCGCTGCGGTTGTTATCGAGCTCCAAATGACCGTCCTGCAAAAACACAACCAGCTTGCTCCATTGGTTGATGCAGTAGGTGACCGCTTTTCCCAATGCGCTCTTTGGCAACACCCGCGCGCTCTGCTCATGAAGCCATGCCAAAAAAGCGTCCAAGACGGGTCGGCTTTGCTCCAGTCGCCCGTGGTACCGTTGCTCCGGCGTTGCATCCCTGAATCCTCGTTCAACGGCGAACAATTTGTTGCAGTATTCCAGACCTTGTCTGGCGGCGCTGGGCGAGGACCGACTGGCGGCCGGCAGAGACTTGAGTGCCTCGTCATAGTACCTTCTCGCATGGCTCCAGCAGCCCGTCAAGGTAACATCGGGCAGACTCTCGTAGCCACTGTACCCGTCCACGTGCAGATACCCTTTGAATCCCTTCAGGAACTCCTTTGGATGTTCCCTGGATCGCGTCTCCTGA
>JAKACR010000361.1 GCA_021821225.1 Bacillota bacterium
GTAAGAGAAACGGGCCGTGAAACCCGCCGGCGACGCAGACAAACCGCGGCGGCGGACTTTCGACCCGGATATCTCGAAATTACGGAGACAGCCTCCTAGCGGGTCGGCGTCACAATCGTACAACTCTTCGACAGGCCGCCGCGCGTGGAAGTGCACCTGCTGCGCGGCGGTCAGCGTTCCTTCCAGCCAGCCGCGCAGCAGTTCCTGGTGCACCGGATGGCGGTGCAGATAGCGCACCCAGCCGTGATAGGGCAGGTGGGGATAGAAGTTCTGGATGTATTTGAACCGTTTGTCGCGGACGGCCCGCACCATGTCGTAAAGCTCGTCGTAGCGGTCCCGCGTGGCAAATACGTGATTTCGCGCGCGCGCTTTTGCTCCAAGAAATGGGTGTCCCTGGAGGTGCAGGGGTGGCTCGACGCCCGTCAGGGACAGCACCGTCGGCGCCAGGTCGATCAGGCTCACCAGTTCGCCCGACACATGGCCCGGCGCCAAACCTTTGGGCCAGCGTACGATGAGCGGCACGCGGATCCCCGCGTCGTAAGGCCACCTCTTGGCGCGCGGCAGCCCCTCGCCGTGGTCGCTGAACAGAAAGACGACCGTATTGTCCGCCAGTCCGTCTTCCTCTAGTTCCTGTAACAGCGTGCCGAGGAAGGCGTCCGATGCGGCGATGTGGTCGTAGTGGCGCGCCAGCGCCTCTCTTGTTTTCTGGCTGTCCGGGAGATGGGGCGGGATGGACAACCGGTCCAATGCCGTGAGGATCGTTTCTCCCTCCCGCGGCCACATCTGGCTCTCGTGTGTTCCTCCGGCGGTGAAAACCGCAAAAAACGGTTTTCCGGGTTCGCGGTGCCGCCAGTGGGCCCGGAGTCCATCCTCGTCCCACGCGGTGACGGGCGATTTGAACTGGTAGTCCGTCTTGTGGTTGTTGCTGCAAAAATACCCGCTCGCCCGCAGATATTCCGTGAATACCTTCACGTGCGGCGGGGGAACCGTCTCATAGGGCGTCGGCAGTTCCGGAGTGTGCTCGTTCGCATGCATGGTCCTCATGTGATGGGCGCCGATGGATGTCGGGTACATGCCGGTGAACATGGCGGACCGGCTGGGCGCACAAACACCCGCCGTGGAAAACGCGTGGGTATACAGCGTCCCCTCCGCGGCCAGCCGGTCGATGTTCGGCGTTCTGGCCACTGGATCGCCATAGCAGCCAAAACGGGGACTGGTATCCTCCATGATGAACCACAGGATGTTCGGCGGTGCTGCCGGAGTCTGCTGGTTAGGCAAAGATTCCCCTCCTCGTCAATGTGTGGCGGCCGAGTCGTCATCTCGTATGGTGGGGGGCGTCATTTCGTGTGATGGCAGGGCGATCTGTCGCGTAGGACGGCCGATTTTCAGCCTGTCCCCCCTCCGCTCTGCCAGGCGCGCGAAACCGCCTGGAGCCCTTTTGCCGCGGATTCCTTGCCCAACCACACAGGGGCCATCAGTTGGGTGAACGTATTAGAAAAATAAGAAGCGTTGTTCAGAAGATTGGCAGGATCCGGAAAACTGTGCGCGATGCCGCCCTGGAACACTCCGGAAAACTGGGAACGGGTCATCGACAGATTCGGGATGCGCATGACTTGGTTCACCCATTGATTATAATACTTTGATCCGACATGCACAGGGTTGTTCTCGGCCAAACGGATGAACTGCTCCGCACCGAATCCTCTCACGGCGAACAGCATGAACTGAAAGGCGGTGTGCGGGTGGGAGCTGGTCCGGGACAGATAGAGTGCGCCATCTTCGCGCTGCACCGTGTCGACTCCGGCCGGGCCGTACGGCATGGGGGCGATCGCCCATTGGAATTTCGGTTTTGCGACGGCCGCCTGCCGGTTCAACCAGCCCGCCGCCACCTCGACGATGGCCACGCGGCCGGAGAAAAACGGGTTGCCGAGCGTTGACAGCGCGGTCAGATCACCGGTCGGAGGAGAGACGTGCCATTTTGTCGTCAGGTCGGCCAGCCACTGCATTGCCGCGACGACCGGCGGGCGCGTCGCGTACGTGTGAATCGGACCGCCGTGGTACGCGGGACTGTCCTGCGGCCCGCCCCGGTCGTTGAACGTGTCCTCTATCCTTCCCTATGCACCTCTAAATCGTAATCGTACTGTTTTATCCGGTCCGACATGGATGCTTTCCAAAATGCCGCGCAAGAGACGGGATCGTTCTTCCGGTTCCGCCGCCTCCCAGGCGTCTAACAGATGCGCAATCCTCTCCCCCAATTCCTTATCCTTCTCCTGACGCACAGAATGGCCTCTCTGAGCTTCGATGTGCCCGTCCAGGTACATTAACCTGTCGTGAATGGATTTTAGGCGTTCTTGGAGATCTATGCCCTCGATCTGTCCCCGTTCATAGGCATCCATCCATCGGCGTCGGCCGGCAAGCAATCGTTCCCGCTCGCGAGCCATGCGCGTTAAATCCCGTTGGATAGGATTCGTTTGTTTTGGGTTCGCAATCATGGGATTGCGATAGGGCGAGAGGGCAAAAAGAACCGCCTGCTCCAGTTCGTCCGCGCGAAGAAGCGGGAGATGGCATAATCCTGTATATTTGCGGTTCGTGCAGGAATAATAATACCGTACCTTGGGTCCTTGTTTATTCGTATCGTATTTTGTATTGCCGGTTAATGCGCCACCGCACATTTCACACCGCAAAAGGCCCGAGAGTGCAAATTTCCCCTTGCCAGCACGGGCGGGAAATCTTGCGGCTTGCGCTCGAAACATCTGAACGCGCGTCCATAATTCAAGATCAATCAGAGGCACATGTCTCCCAAGGGCTTCT
>JAKACR010000362.1 GCA_021821225.1 Bacillota bacterium
TGCGTCCCACACATCCGCCACGGCAATGATGCGAGCAATCAGCGGAATCTGCTCTCCGGCCAAACCGTACGGATATCCGCTGCCGTCCATCCGTTCGTGATGCAGTGCACCCTGCCGGAACCGCTTAAGCGCGCCCTCTCCGTAGCTGTCCATCATGTACAGGCTGAAGTTGGCGTGTGCCTTCATCGTTGTCCATTCTTCCGGCGTCAGTTTTCCCGGTTTGTTGATCACCGCGTCTGGAACGCCGATTTTCCCGATGTCGTGCAGGATTGCCGAGTAGTAGAGCGTTTCCAGATCCGTTTCCGTGAGCGTTCCTTCCGCCATAAGCTGTGAACCGATACGTTTGGCGTATGTGGCCACGCGCTCCACATGTCCGCCTGTCAACTCATCGCGGATCTCGATGGCGCTGGCGAGCGATACGACGAGCTTGTCCAGGTCGACCTTGTCTCTTTCGCGCAGGATGTCCTCGGTAATGTCGTTTACGGAGATCAGATAGAATTGGTTGACTTTTTTCAGCGCGTACAACACCATGGCCGTCATCCGCCGCAACATGGGGAACCCGGACCATGTCGACGGACGCTCGATCTTGCGGATCGTCATGCGGTATATTTTTCCGGAGTGAAACCGGTCATCCTGCCATTCGACGACCACTTCTTCGTCCATCGCCATTTCATCCGCCCTGCGCAAATACTCGCGCACGGACGGCAACACCTGCTCCACATCCTTTTCGCGCGACACATGCCCTTCAAAGGTGGCCGCGCTGCTGTTTGGCGGGACGACACGGTCCCATACGCTGCAATGGTTTCAGGTTATGTAGGTGGCGACGTGGTGTTGTTGCATAAGGCGGGTATATGGAGCAAACATGATGTCACCCCTAAGTCATCTATCTTTCCAAACTGATTGTACCTGTGGAAGAAGTTATTTTGAAAGGGGCTTGAGTGTCCGGAGAAAAATATTTCGAAAGAATTCAGCGAGATGTATTGTTGTTCCGAAACGTTTTGGGTAAAATTGTGGCAATACAGCGACAGTGTCTTGGGGACATGGGATAAACCGATCCCCTGGGATATGGCCGGCCAGCATGTCTGGCGGGATTCATCGTCCTCCCTGGTCTTGAGGTGATAAGCGGGTGCCGATCACGATTCGCGATGTGGCGAAAGCCGCGGGAGTATCGATCACAACGGTTTCGCGCGCCTTGAACGGCTATTCTGACGTTGGCGAGAAAACGCGCAGGAAAGTCGCACTGGTAGCGCAGGAACTGAACTACCGCCCCAATGCGGTAGCGCGCAGCCTTGTGATGAATGAAACCAAGACAATCGGGCTGCTCGTCTCGGAATTGACGAAAGACCGGGTGGGGCATTTCTTCATGTTTCGCGTCATGCACGGCATGCACGACCGTCTGGCGGAACTGGGGTACGACCTGATTCTTTTCAGCACGACGACCGCCCGCCAGCGGCTCGTATCTTATCTTGATTTCTGCATGCAGCGCCGCGTCGATGGGGTGATCGTCATGGGGATCCGGCTCGATGATCCGTACATCCAGGAGGTGGTCGATTCGCCGCTGTCGAGTGTGGTGATCGATCTGCCGCTGTTGAGCGAGCGCTGTGGCTATGTGATGACCGACAATGTCTACGGGATCAAATTGGCGATCCGCCATTTGGTGGAAAAAGGACATACAAAAATCGGCTTTGTAAACGGGTACAGCCAGGCGGCGGTCAGTCGGGAACGGAAGCGGGGTTATGAAGAAGGGATGGTGCAAACGGGTCTCGGGCTTGACGAGACGCTGATGCATGAGGCCGACTTCACCCTGCCGGGAGGCGCGGACGGATTGCAGCTGTTGCTGCAGGTCCATCCGGATCTTACGGCGATCGTGTTCGCCAGCGACCTGATGGCGATCGGCGGATTGCGGCGCGCTGGCGAACTGGGCATCCCCGTGCCGGAACGATTGGCGATTGTCGGATTTGACGACATCGAATTGGCGGAGTTCTCGACCCCGCCCCTGACGACCATTCGCCAAAAACGGCTGGAGATGGGCATGAGGGCGGCGGAGATGGTGGTTGCTACCATCAAGCGGCAGACGGCGCCGCAGGGTATTCTTTTGGCCCCGGAACTGGTTGTGCGGGGAACGACCTGAGAGCGAGACGGACGGCAAACTGCCGGTCAATTTGCCGCGAAAATCCAAAAGGTTTTGGGAGAGAACGGCAGATGATCGGCCGGGCGAGGCTTCTGGATTTTCGGCACAGTGATGGGTTGAAAATGGGAAACAGGATCTGACTTGCCGGGGAGGTGATGCAGGCTTCGGGGCTGGAAACAGGCGCCTTGCCGGGCACTGCAGGCAAAGAGCAGGCAAGGTTCCGGACGGGCTGTTTGCAGTCTCTTTGTGGCAGCGGTTTCAAATCGACCAAATAAAAGCGGGTTGATCAAAAAGTTGATCACCAAAAGGAGGGTCTCTTGATGGGATTCGCAAAAGGGAAACGCTGGGTGTCGGGAATGTCTGCGGTGGCTGTGGCGATGGGGGGAATGGCGCTGTCATGGTCCGGCGCGCCGGCGTTTGCGGCCGCGCCGGTCACTTTGACGATCTCGACGTGGGACAGCGGAGCGGGTCTTGCCGCATACAAACTCGGGATCAAGGCGTTTGAAAAATTGCACCCGAATGTCAGAGTCGCCATCCAGAGCGTATCGTCGACCTATTACCTGCCGAAGCTGTTGACCGAGATGGCCAACGGGAGCGCGCCGGATCTCATGCTGGTGGGCGACACAAACGTGAACGCGTTCGTCAACAGCGGACTGCTGGAGAACCTCACTCCG
>JAKACR010000363.1 GCA_021821225.1 Bacillota bacterium
TCCCACCGCCAGCACATAACCGTTGCCGCAGGGGTTCGCGCGGTAAAACAGGTCAAATACGACGCGCTTGTCCATCTGGCCGCTCTTGTAATATCCGTACATCATCGTCAATTGATACAGGTCGGTCAGGAGGCCGAAATCCTGCCGTCTGTATACGGGCAGCGCCGCCAGTTCCCGCTCCCGCACCACCGCCGGCGTCTCCTGCAAATGTCCTTCGCCCCCTTTGCACGTCAGGCTTTATCCCATATCCCCGAGGAGACGCAGTGGGATTTAACCCATGTCTCCGAGACCATCCACATCAAGATCGCGCAGCAGCGCTCCGTGGATCAACCCATTGGTCGCCACGGCATGCCGCGCGGCGAGCGTATAAGCCGCCCCGTGCACGTCGGTGGCGGCCCCTCCAGCCGCCTGTACGAGCACCATGCCGGCGCACAGATCCCAGGCGTTCAGATCGTTTTCCCAGAACCCGTCGAGCCTGCCGCAGGCGACGTACGCCAAGGCCAGCGCGGCCGATCCGAGCGCCCGCACATTGCGCGCATGGTTGCCAAACCGCCTGATCTGCTCGACGTTTCGCTCGCGGTAGACGCCGTTCGGAAGACCGCTGGCGAGCACCGCATTCGCCAACCGCGGCTCGCCGGACACGCGCATCGGCTGTCCGTTCAACGTGGCGCGTCCTCCCTGCGCGGAAAACATTTCATCCCGAACTGGATCGTAGATGACGCCAAGCGCAGGCGCGCCTTCCACCACAAGGCCTATGGAGACGACACAAAGCGGGATGCCCTGAATGAAATTCAAGGTTCCGTCGATTGGATCGACGACCCACAGCAGAGCCTGGTCGGCGTCCGACACGGCCCGCTCCGCCGCGGCCGCTCCAGGGGCCACGCTCTCTTCGCCAAGGAAACTGCTTTTGGGAAATTCGGCCATCAAGCGTTGCTCAATCCGTTGTTGACAGGCCTTGTCCACTTCCGTGACCAGATCGTGCGGCGAGGATTTCGCCGCGGTCTCGCGCGGACGGCCGATCCACTCCACAATCAATTCACCCGCGTCGCGGGCCGCCGCCTCAGCGACAGACAGCGCGCGCGACAGATCAAAATCCATCATTACCCATCCCGTTCGTCGACCCGCCGCCGCGGGCTTTTTTGAGATTGTCCAACTTTTCTTCTGCTTTCGACAGCATCCTACAATGCGTCACGTGAAACAGGCAACGAAAGGACCGCTCGGCCAATCTGTCCCCGCGCGCCGCATCCGCTCTTCCACTATACTCCGCAAACGCCCATACGCAAAACCCGCACGGCTCATCCTTGCGCCGTCACGAAGCGGATCGGCTGCACCCCGAATGTACCGAACATGTCCTCAAAGAGAAAGTGTCCCGCCAGCGCGTGACCGGCCGCATTGGGATGCCAGCCGTTCGCCATGAACTGTGTATACGACAAATGATTCTGTTTCATATAATTCCACATCTGGTCAAACACGTCGAACACATGCACATTCGCATTATCCATCGCTTGAGCAACCTTGATTTCCGCCTGGAAGTATAAATAAGGTTTCTTGTTCAGTCCATTGACGTAAGCGGCCGCCGTGACAGGTGGCGTGACGATCATAACCACCGCATGGATCGCCAGGGCCTGCTGGATCTCGCTTTGCACCACCGCTTCAAAAACCGGCATGTGCGTGCCCGCCACCAGATCGTCCATACCGCCCCAGGAGATGACCACGATATTCGGATTCACGCGCTTGAGCCATCCGGGATACTTGTCGGCGATCTGACTGCCTGTCACCCCGCCAATCGCGTAGCTGACCACGTGATAGTGCGTAGGGGTCGCAGCCGACAGCGACCGAAAGGCGCGCGCAAGATAGCCTCCCATACCGGGGGCGTCGCCCCAACCGGCCGCGACGGAAGAACCGATCGTCATCACGGTTTCTCCCGACAACCCATCCCTCTTTGCGGCGTGCGGCGGCGGCGAGACAGGAAGCGGCGCGCCGGATGCGTTGGGCAGACCATTGGAACAACTGACGACAAGAAAGAACGCGGACGCGCCGACCACCCCAGCCGCAAACTTCCGCAACATGCGCATCGCAGCCGCCTCCATCGTATTTCGCACCTTCTGGCTTCACTATACAACCCCCTTTCCTTCTGCATCCCGCAGATGTTTGAAATACCCGTAGAAGAAACATGAAAATGCTGTGGCACCATCATTTGATGGTGCCAATTTGCAACCAAAGGCAACCGGTGGAACATGGGATAACGTCTGCGCAGTGAGCGGTACCACCCGGCACATCGAGGCCGCTCGTCTTCCGCAATTTGGTATACTCCGGTTCCCCCTTCGTCGCGCGCTGCCGGCGCGTTGCGGCTCAACCGTTTCTTTTCAGCCTGCCCGTCCGCATCGCAAAGCGCTCCGCCAGCACAAACACGGAAAGTCCGACCGGGATGAGCAGCACGCCGATCGCAAACAACTTGACGAGCGGAACCGCCAGTTCGGCCACCGTGGCGCCGTGCAAAAGCGCCGCGCGCGACATGTCCAGGGCGTACGTTGCAGGCGACAGGTAAGAAGCCCATTGCACCCAGTGCGGCAGAACGCTGATCGGATAGTAGATGCCGGAGATCAGCAGGATGAGTCCCTGAATGATGTGCGTCGCCTGCACGCCGCGTTCCGTGGACAAAAGTGGCAGCGTGGCGGCAATCAGGCCCAGACCCATGAAGGAGACGCTGGAGACGATCAGCACGACCACACCTGTCCACAGGTTCGCTCCCGAAAGCGAGATGTGAAAAAACAGGGCGAGTGCTCCCAGGACGATGACGG
>JAKACR010000364.1 GCA_021821225.1 Bacillota bacterium
ATTGGCGTCTTTGATTTAAGGTGGTTTTAAGACTAATGCGACAGACTGTGGCCATACACAACAGAAATAGTGATTGGGGAGATCCAGCATGTCCGAGCTCAGTTCATCGCTGTATCGGAGATTGCAATCGGATGATGACAGGGTGATATTCTTCGATGAGCGCTGGCGCCACGGCGCGGATCTTCGGCGGGATGTGGCGGCCGCGCAGGCTTCGCTTGTGCGACTGGGCACCGTTCCCGGGGACCGGATCATGTTGGCGGATGAAAATTCCTATGCGTTTGTTGTCGGTTATCTCGCGATTCTGCTCTGCGGCGCCTGCGTGGTTCCGATCAACCCGCGCATGCCCGCGCCCGAACTGATCAAGGTGATCGGCCGGTCGCAGGCGGTCGGCGCGGTCGCCGGGAGCAGTGTGCTGCACACCGCGTTTGCCGATCCCGGTTTGCGGGATGTGCCGCTGCGGTTTGTTGCGGAGCTTTGCGTCGACGGGCGGGATGCGGTCCATGTGGAAGGAACGCCTGCGGCGGGCGCGAACCGCGTGCAAGCTCCGGACGGCGACGCCATCTGTCGCATCGGGGAGGACGCCGGGGCCATATTGCTCTTCACGTCCGGTACGACGGGCACGCCAAAAGGCGTGCAATTGACGCACAGGCAGGTCATGGCCACGGTGAAAAACGTCATCGGAGCGCACCGCTTGACAGCGAGCGACACCTCGTACTTATTCCTTCCCTTGTTTCACATCAACGCCGAAGTGATCGGGCTGTTGTCCACATTGGTGTCCGGCGGCAAGATGATCGTCGAGCGAAAATTCAGCGCTTCGCGCTTTTGGCCGGTCATTCGGAGTCATGGCGTCACGTGGGTGTCGGCTGTGCCGACTGTGATCGGCATCCTGATCAAGGCGACGTCCTTTGCGCCCGCACCGAAGCATCTGCGCTTCGTGCGCTCGGCGTCCGCCCCCTTGCCGTCGCTGCACGCGCGCCGGTTTGAGGCCATGTTCAGCGTGCCGATTGTCGAGTCTTACGGCATGACCGAAGCGGCGAGCCAGATCTGCGTCAATCCGCTGCCGCCGATCACCCGGCGGCACGGATCAGTGGGACGTCCGTACGGCATCGACCTGAAAGTGGTGGATGATGAAGGCCGCACGCTCGCGGCCAATGAGATTGGCGAGATTGCCATCCGCGGCGACAGCGTGATCACCGGGTACGCGTCGGGTGATGCGACGGGCAAGGGTTTTGTGGACGGCTGGTTCATGACGGGTGACATCGGCTGTGTGGACCCTGACGGGTTTGTCTACATCACCGGGCGGAGCAAGGAAATGATCAACCGGGCGGGACAGAAGATCAGTCCCCGCGAGGTGGAGGAAGTGATCGCGCGGGACCCGGACGTCAGGACGGTCGCCGTGATCGGACTGCCCGACGAACTGTACGGCGAGCGGGTGGTGGCGTACGTCATTCCGGAGAATCCATCCCTGCGCAAGCAGGAGTTGGGCTTTAAGGAACGCCTGCGCCAGCTTTGCGCCAATTCGATCTCCGCGTACAAATGCCCTGTCGAGTACCACGTGGTTGACGACATTCCGCTGGGGCCGACCGGGAAAATTCAGCGCACGCGTCTTCGCGAGCAGGTATTGGCGGTGTCGGGGGCGAATTGAACGTATCGTCGCCGCGCTTTGTGTGAAGATGGAAAAGCGGCCGGTCGAGGGACATTCTCGATCGGCCGTGTCACATTATGCGGCGGGCGCGGTACAACGAGCGCGCGGCGGAGAACTCCGCCGCCAAGACGAGGATGGATCGGGAGTGTGACGTGGATTGAGGATGAAATGGAAATACAGTGTTGTTTTAGGAGCCCTTGTAGGCGTCTTTGCCATTTCTGAGGGAATCGCAGCCCAGCAGCACACATCTTCGACGGGTTCGGTCGCCGGGAAGACGCCGCAGAGCGGCGCGTCTGCGGCGACCGTGCGGAAAACTGCACAGGGGAAAAATGGTATACCAAGCTCTGCGCGGACGAGCGCGCCGGATCAGTCGACGATCACTGCCATGACGCTCGGTTCCTCGGTCGCGATGGGTTGGGACGACAAGGTGGGAGGCGGCTACCTGAGGCGCGGCTTTCGCTCCGCACGCGCTCAGTCGGGCAATCACTACGTGGTGGTCAGCCGCGCACAGGCTGGTGACTGGGCGAGCAAGATCATGCATGGCGAGTACACGGACTGGCTGAATACGGTCAAGCCGCAGATCGTGGTCATCTCGTGGGGCATATTGGACGATGCGCACCACAAAACGCCCATCAGCTCATTTCGCGCAACCATTCACGAACAGATCCAGATGGCTCTCGCGCGGCACATGGTCGTGTTCATCGTGACGCCGCCGGTGACGCGCGCGTCCTACACGCAGTACAAGACGATCGAACCGATGTACCTGGACAATGAGGTCGCGGTGGCGCGCAGTTTTCACAGTCCGAATGTCTACGTGTTCGACGTGTTCGATCAGATGAAGGGCTACATCAGGGCGCATCACCAGACCTACGTGCCATACATGGCGGATGGCTGGCATCCAAATACGGCGGGACACGCGCTGGCCGGATGGCTGTTCGCGGAGGACATCATGCGCCAGTTCGGCAAGACCCCCGTGCACTTCATTTCCTGAAGGCGCGCCGGTCCGGCGCATCTTCAGGCGGCCGACTGCCGGGAGTGGCGCGGCGCAAAGCGTGTGACGGCGAAAAAGAGCGCGGCAAACAGGGCGATGCCGGATTCCATGAAGAAAAATACATGCGGTGTCAGCACGCCGTACAGTGCCCCGCCCGCCGTG
>JAKACR010000365.1 GCA_021821225.1 Bacillota bacterium
GTGGGTATGTGGCTGCGATCCGCGCCGCGCAACTGGGTCGGCAGGTCACGCTGGTCGAGAAGGAGGAACTGGGCGGGGTCTGTCTGAACCGCGGCTGCATCCCGTCCAAGGCGCTGATCTCCGCGGGGCATGACTACGAGGCCGCCGGCGAGAGCGTGTATCCGGGAATCTCGACCACGGCCGAACTGGATTACAAAAAAGTACAAAAATGGAAGCAGAGTGTCGTGGACAAGATGACAGGCGGCGTCAAAACGCTGCTTAAAGGCAATAAGGTGAACGTCATCAAGGGCGAGGTGTTTTTCACTCGCCAGGGTGAAGTGCGTGTTATGACCGAGACGGAGGGGCACAATTACCGGTTCTCGCACTGCATCGTGGCGACGGGCTCGCGCCCGATCGAATTGAAAAATCTGCCGTTTAGCGGGCGTGTCCTGTCTTCCACGGAAGCGCTGTCCTTACATGAGGTGCCAAAGAGCTTGGCCGTGATCGGAGGCGGCTATATCGGCGTCGAGCTTGGTCAGACGTTCGCCAAATTTGGCGCGAAAGTGACGATCATCGAGGGGACCGGATCGCTCCTGCCGACGATGGAGCCGCAACTGACGCGCCTCGTGCAGCGCAGCCTGAAGAAGTACGATGTCGATGTGGTGGTAAGCGCATTTGCGAAAAGCGTCAAGGAGACCAAAGACGGCGCAGTGCTCGTGTACACCGCGGGCGACAAGGAGCGGACGATCGAGGTCGAGTACGTGCTGGTGACGGTCGGCCGGCGTCCGAATACGGATGAACTCGGCCTTGACGCCGCAGGGGTCAAAGTCGGCGAGAAGGGCATGATCGAGGTGGACGCGCAGTGCCGGACGAACGTGCCGAACATCTACGCGATCGGCGACATCGTGCAGGGTCCTGCTCTGGCGCATAAGGCGTCGTATGAAGGCAAGGTCGCCGCGGAAGCGATTGCGGGAGAAGCGTCCGCTGTCGACTACCGCTGCATCCCCGCCGTCGTCTTCTCCGATCCGGAGATCGCCGCGGCCGGCCTGACGGAGGAAGAGGCCAAGGCGCAGTTCGGCGAGGTGGCGGTCGGCCGGTTCAATTACGGCGCCAACGGCAGAGCCGTTGCACTCGGGGCCGACGCAGGCTTCGTCAAACTCGTGGCGCGGCGCGCGGACGGATTGTTGGTCGGTGCGCAGGTGGTTGGCATGGAGGCGTCCAATCTGATCGCGGAACTGGCTTTGGCCATCGAGATGGGTGCTACGCTGGAGGATGTGGCCCTGACGATCCACGCGCACCCGACGCTCGGCGAGATGGTCATGGAGGCGGCGGAAGTGGCTCTGGGTCGGCCGATTCACGTCGTCGGCAAATAAATAATCAGACAACCGCCAGTGGCGGCGCCCCATGCTCCTGTGCGCGGAACCTGCGACGAGCAAAGGGTGTAACGGCGACCCGGCAAACCTGCATACTTTCGGGAGTCTACCAACACCAAGCCCGCCCGTCTTTCAACGGCGCCCGTCCCTGATGTAAGGGGGCGGGCGCGCGGTTATAATGAAACAACAGGCAATTGTCGGGAGGGGTGCGCGTGAGTATGGGAGGCGCTGCCGCGGCGAGTCTGATCGTGCGGCTGGAGTTGGCCAATTCCATTGCGACGTTCGGTCAGGTGGCAAAGACGATCGGGGAAGCTGGCGGCGATATCGTGGCTGTGGACGTCATTCAGGTATCAAAGACTGTCGCGGTGCGCGACATTACCATCCAGGCGTCCGACGCAAGCCACGGCCAGCGCATTGTGGAGGCGCTCGGCGCGCAGCCGGGCGTCAAGGTGGTCAATGTGTCCGACCGGACTTTTTTATTGCATCTCGGCGGCAAAATTGAGATCCACTCGCGTGTGCCGGTGAAAAACCGCGACGATCTCTCCCGGGTTTACACGCCGGATGTGGCGCGCGTGTGCGTCGCCATCCAGGACGACGAATCCAAGGCGTTTCAATTGACCATCAAGCGCAACACGGTTGCCATTGTGAGCGACGGCACGGCGGTGCTCGGGCTGGGGGACATCGGACCGGCAGCCGCGATTCCCGTCATGGAAGGCAAGGCCATGCTGTTCAAGCAGTTTGCCGGAGTAGACGCATTTCCAATCTGCCTGGATACCAAAGACCCGGACGAGATTGTGCGCACCGTCAAGGCGATCGCACCGGTTTTTGGCGGCGTCAATCTGGAGGATATCTCGTCGCCGCGCTGTTTTGTCATTGAGAATCGGCTGCGCGATGAACTCGACATTCCGGTGTTCCACGACGACCAGCACGGCACGGCCGTGGTGCTGCTTGCCGGCCTGATGAACGCGGCCAAGCTGGTGGGCAAGGCGCTGCCCGATCTGCGCGTCGTGGTGACGGGCATTGGAGCGGCCGGCGTGGCCTGTACAAGGATGCTGCTGGCCGCAGGCGTGCGGCGGATCGTCGGCGTCGACCGGGAAGGGATTATCAGCCGCAGGCGGCAGTACGGCAATCCGATGTGGACGTGGTATGCGGAATACACAAACGAACAAGGGCTGGAGGGGACGCTGGAGGACGCGATCAAAGGCGCGGACGCGTTCGTCGGGCTGTCGGGACCCGGCGTGCTTGGCGTCGAGCACATCCAGGCGATGGCGAAAGATCCCATTGTATTCGCCATGGCCAATCCCACTCCGGAGATTGAACCGGAGACTGCCGAACCGTACGTGCGCGTGCTGGCCACCGGGCGCTCGGATTATCCAAACCAGATCAACAATGTCCTGTGTTTTCCAGGCATGTTCCGCGGAGCGCTTGATTCCCGCGCG
>JAKACR010000366.1 GCA_021821225.1 Bacillota bacterium
TCCTGCGGTTTCCTGTCTGCCTTCCAGCTATTTTCGTATTATTTGTTGACTTGTCCAAAGTGCCCTAATCCCTTGTCCCATCTGGTCTCCGGCCCACAAAAACTTAGAAGATGCGTGGACCCTGGCACGGCACTGAATCTGCACGTCACTCTGATTGATCCCGTATCCGTCAGGTTGTGATGTCGACGCCCGGCGGGAGAGCCGCCTGCGGCCTTTGCCAGAGCAGCGTGGCCGCCATCAGCCACCCGGCCGCAAATACCAACGATCCGATGATGGAGAACATCCATGTGCCGCCCATGGTTCGCATCAGCCATCCGCCGACGATCGGCCCGGCCACGCCGCCGATAGACCAGCGGAGTCCGAAGATCGAAAAGTAGACTCCGCGCTTGTCAGGCGGCGCCAGCAGGCCAACGACGTGCTGCAACTGCGGAAAACCGATCATCTCTCCCAGCGTGAAGATGAACTCGGTCGCGAGCAGGACCGGCAACGAGGGAGCCCACGCATAGCCAAAGCCGACACAGGCGAACGCGGTGAACGAAATCGTCAGCAGGATCCATGACGGCACCTTGCGCGTGAGGCGTGAGATCAGCATCTGAAACAGAATCACGCAGGCGCCGTTGAATGATATCATGCTTGCGAAGACGTGCGCATAGTTCACAAAGTGGTGCGACAGATGCAACGGAAGATTCGTAGTCACCTGGGCGTACAGCAGGGTGATCGGAAGAGACAGCAGGGTGATCCATACGATGAGCAGGTAATCCCGTATGTGGAAACGGCGACGGCTGTTTCCTGGCGGTCGAAAATGCTCGCTTCCGGGTTCGCCGGCCGCCGGACTGCCGGGGTGCGTCTCCTCATCGACCGCCGGACGGCGAGGGTGCGTCTCCTCATCGACCGCCGGACGGCGAGGGTGCGTCTTTTCGGCGCCCGCCGCATCCAGCGCGTCCGTGCGCGTTTCCGGAACGAACCGCGCGATGAGCAGCGCCGTCAGCAGCGTCGCCGCCGTCGCTACCGAAAAGAGCAGGCGGGGAGCCGTCGTGAACAACATGGCCCCGGCCAGCGGCCCGACCGCCGCGCCGATATTGAGTCCCATGTGCAGGAGCGAGAACACCTCCGTGCGCTGTTCCTCCGGCACCACGTCCGTAATCTGGGCGTTTGCCGCCGGCCAGTAGAGGGAGTCGAAGACGCCGGCCAGCACGGTGATCAACGCGAACTGCAGCGCGCTTTGCGCCAGCGCGTAGAGTGCGAGCGCGAGCGCCCCGCCGAAAAGCGATGTGCACATTAACGATCTGCGTCCCAAGCGGTCCGTGAGCCGGCCGGCGGGAACGCTCACCGCAAGGCTGACCGCGGGTGCGATCGAGACGACCAGCATCGTATGCATCAGACTGACGTGCAAACGTTCATAAAGGTACAGTGAGATGAACGGGGTGATCATGAAGTTGCCAAGAGCAGAAACCACCTGCCCGATGAAGCGCACCCATATCGCTGTGTCGTATCGCCGCCAGATGTTCTGCAATACCATGGTTCTGTCCCGCACTTTCCCGGCCTTTGCCGCTTCTGCCATGCCAAAGCCTAACATGCGGATCTGTAATTGTCTATGCGACATCGGGCGTAGGCCGGGTGTACGACCCGGGGGACATGGGATAACGTCCGTACCGCAGGCGTCATAATCCCACCCACCTGTCGTGTTTGAGGCTTCAGTCAAACACGACAGGGACCGTCGTGCGCCTGCCGAAATTGGGTTTATCCCATGTCCCTCGGTGCACGACTGCCCGCGGGAATTTGCGCAAATGTTCATTCCTAAACGTTACCTTGATGCCCACTTCTCCTGCACAAGGCTTATCATCAGGAGAACTGCGGTGAGGGGAAGGGCCTTATCCGTTGCAAAAATTTCACCGCAGATTGAGCAAGGGAAAGAATGGGTGTCGTCTATGCTTCGGAGATATCGGCTTTTGATCATCCGGATTTTTTTCATTCTGTTTTTTACGGGCGCACTGGCCCGAATCTGGTATGTGCAGGGCGTGGACCATTTCATTACACGCCGGGCGCAGCAGGAATGGACGGATGTGCAACCCCTGCTTCCCGTTCGCGGCAAGATTTACGACGCGCTGGGCAATGTGCTCGCGACCGATATTCCCGCCTATGACATCGACATTGACGCGGGGGCGATCCAGGCGAAAGGAGCAAAGATGCTTGCGCGCGTGGCGCAGGGGATCGCCGCGATCGCCAAGGGGAACAGGCAGGCGATTTTGCAGCAGTTGGCTCGGCCCGGATTGCACTGGCTGAGAATGTACCCCTACATGGTGCACGTACCGTTTCCCGAAAAGCAGCGTCTGCTGGCGTTGTTTGCGCAACTCGGGCTGTCCCAAGACATCAATCCCCACAAGACGTACAGCAGGGTTTATCCAAACGGAACATTCGCCTCCGAGGTGCTGGGTTTCACGGGCCACAATGGACAGGGGGCCACGGGGATCGAGCGCTACTACAATTCCTATCTGCAGGGTCACGCGGGATACAGGCGGTTCACACGGGACGTGCTGGGTGATCCGGTTCCTTTTCGGCCGGTCGCTGTCCATCCCGCGCAGCCGGGGGACAATCTCTATCTCACGATTAATCCCCTGATCCAGCGGGCGGCGCAACAGGCGCTGGCGACCGTGCAGAAGCGATTCACCCCTGCGCACGCGGCGATCATCGTGGCGGATCCGTACACGGGAGCCGTTCTGGCGATGGCCACTCTGCCGCATTACAATCCAAACCGTTACTGGCAGTATCCCGCCTCCACGCTCTACACC
>JAKACR010000367.1 GCA_021821225.1 Bacillota bacterium
TGTTCATTTGCGCGGCCGCCTGATGGACGCGGCCGTTCCCGCCGGCCAGGGGAGCATGGCGGCCGTGTTGGGGGCGGATCAGGCGGCCCTGGAGCGGCTGTGCCAGGAGGTGTCCCAGGAAGGCGGTCCAGTGGAGGTGGCGAATGTAAATTGTCCGGGACAGCTCGTGATATCCGGCGCGGCGGAGGCAGTGGCGATCGTATCCCGGCGCATCGGGGAAACAGGGGCCAGACGGGCGATTCCGCTCGGTGTCAGCGGTCCTTTTCACTCCTCGCTGATGCTTTCGGCGGGCGATCGCCTCGCGGAGACGCTGGCGCGTGTGGATGTGCGCGACGCGCGCCCGCCGGTCGTCGCAAACGTGCACGCCAGACCGCTCGACAAGGCGGCGGATATCAGAAAAGCCCTTGCGCAACAGGTGGCTCGTCCAGTACTATGGGAAGCGTCAGTCAACACCATGGCAGATCTGGGTGTGAATGCGTTTCTGGAGTTGGGCCCGGGTTCTGTGCTTTCCGGGTTGATTCGCAAGACGATCAAGAATGCGCGGGTGTTGCATGCTGAAGATCCCGTCACAATGGCCGCGGTGGTCGATCAGTTGACGGATGGGGAGCGGTTTGCTTGACGTTCGCATTGAATGACCGCGTAGCGGTGGTCACCGGCGCGTCCGGAGCGATCGGCCGGGCCGTCGCGGAAGTCCTTTCAGCCGCGGGAGCCAGTGTGGTGATCGCGTACGGCAGGAATCGCGAGGCTGCCGAGAGTCTGGCAGTGGAGCTGGCGGAACGCGGCGGCGTTGTCATGACCACACAGGGCGACCTGTCGACAGTAGACGGCGCGCAACAGATCATCCGTGCTGCGACTGGGAGTTTTTCCCGCATCGACATCCTTGTGAACAATGCGGGCATCACGCGGGACGGTCTACTCATGCGCATGAAGGAAGCGGATTGGGACGCCGTGCTGGACACCAACCTGAAGTCGGCGTATCTGTGTGCACAGGCGGCCGCGCGCCATCTACTGCGTTCTTCTTTTGGAAGAATCATCAACATCACGTCGGTGTCCGGCGTGATCGGCAATGCCGGCCAGACCAATTATTCCGCGGCAAAAGCGGGAATGATCGGGTTCACCAAAGCGTTGGCCAAGGAGTTTGCGAGTCGCGGAGTGACCGTGAACGCGATCGCGCCTGGGTTCATCGAGTCGGACATGACCGCCGCTCTGGCTGGAGAAACGCGCGATCGAGCGGTTGCGCAGATTCCGCTGGGCCGCTTCGGTCAACCTGCGGATGTGGCGCAGTGCGTGCGGTTTTTGGCGAGCGGAGAAGCGGCTTACATCACGGGGCAGGTGTTTTGCGTCGACGGCGGCCTGGCCATGTGAAACGGCGTCGGGAGGAGGTGAAAGCATGTCAGAGGTATACGATCGCGTGAAGCGAATCATTGTGGATCGTCTTGGAGTGGAGGAGTCCCAGGTATCCCTGGAAGCTTCCTTCAAAGAGGATCTGGGGGCGGATTCTCTGGATGTCGTGGAACTTGTCATGGAATTGGAAGACGAGTTTGACCTTGAGATTTCCGATGAGGATGCGGAAAAGATCACCACGGTGGGCGACGTGGTGAAGTATATTCAGGCTCATGAGTAGGTGCGTCGCCCTTTGACGCCTGCAGGGACCCCGCCGTGAACAGTCACAGTGCGGGTCCCTTGTTGCACTTGGAAAAGGGAATGGATTTGAACGATTGTCCGCTGGTATGAGCGCACACGCCGACGGACGGTTGTTGCAGCCGCTGGGGCTGTAAAGGGGGAACTTTTCATGAAGCGCGTCGCCGTGACGGGAATGGGGGTTGTCACGCCCTTGGGAATCGGTGTGAACCGATTCTGGGAGGCCCTGTTGCAGGGGCGTTCCGGCGTGCACCTCGTGGACCGTTTCGACACCGCTGGATTTCCGGCGAAAATCGCCGCGCAAGTGGATGACTTTCGGGCGGACGATTTCATTGACCGCAAAGATGCCAGGCGGATGGACCGGTTTGTCCAGTTCGCAGTTGCCGCGGCGCGAATGGCCGTTGCGCATGCCGACCTGGACATCACGGAGGAGATCGCGCCGCGCGTCGGCGTGTACATCGGATCGGGCATCGGCGGATTGCAGACACTGGAAGATCAGCATAAAACATTGTTGGAACGCGGGCCGAAGCGTTTGAGTCCCTACTTTATTCCCATGATGATCGGAGACATGGCGTCCGGACAGGTGTCGATCCAGTTTGGCGCAAAAGGCCCGAACAGCGCTCCGGTATCTGCGTGCGCCACGGGGGCAAACGCGATCGGCGACGCGTACAAGATCATCCTGCGCGGCGCAGCGGACGCCATGATCTGCGGCGGCGCGGAGGCGGCGATCACCCCGCTTGCGTTTGCCGGATTTTGCGCGGCGCGCGCGCTGTCGGAACGAAACGACGATCCGACCGGCGCCAGCCGTCCGTTTGACGTAAATCGCGACGGATTTGTCATGGGAGAGGGCGCGGGTGTGCTCATCCTGGAGGAGTGGGAATTTGCCAAGGCGCGCGGCGCGGCGATTCTCGCCGAGGTCGTGGGATACGGGATGAGCGGGGACGCCTACCATCTGGTGCAACCCGCACCCGAAGGAGATGGCGCTGCGCGGGCGATGCGGTCCGCCCTGGCGGAAGCTGGAATTTGCGCCGAGGATGTCGACTATATCAACACGCATGGGACTTCCACTGAAATCGGAGACAGGGTGGAGGCGCTGGCCATCAAGGCGGTGTTCAAAGA
>JAKACR010000368.1 GCA_021821225.1 Bacillota bacterium
GGGCGGGACCGTCGTGGAGTTCGCGGGCCACCCTGCGCCGCTCTTCTTCCATGAGCTTGATCCCGGAGTCCGTCTGATCCTGGACAGGGAGATTCGACGAATGCACGCGGTTCACCCGTTCTATACGAGGTTGTTCAAAAGGGGGGAAGAACTCCCCGGCGCATTGCCGTGTCATCGCCAGGAATGCTCCCTTGCGTACCCAAAACCCTACGCTCGGTCCGCATTCCTGGCTGCTTCCTTGCGCTACGAGGGTCAACCCTGCCCTATTTTTGAACAGGCTCTACAAGGTTGTCCGAAACGGGTCGAGAACTCTGCGGCGCAGGGTCCCGGCTCGCGCTTTTCAGGTGTGCCCATGTACCGACTTCGTACACTCCGCGCGTCTCTCAAGGCTGCATCACAACCCTGCTTGCATCTTACCTCGCCCCTTTTCGGACACGTTCTATACCAAATCTATACGGATTTGATCTCACCAAAACCAGCGGTATCCATCGGACGTTGCCTTGTGGTAGGCTCCTGAACCGGAACGGTGTGTCTGACCCTGGATACTGCCCGGATTGGAGTATGCGGCGATGGGGCGACCGCTCGTTGCGTCGTTCGCGCGAACCGTGCTGGCAAATGCGGGCGCTGCGGCAAGCGCAGTGAGGAGAAGCGAGGCAATCGTTACTGCCGAGAGGCGTTTCATGGCGAGGACTCCCTTCTGCCGGTCAGGGATCCGGCAACCCGGCTGTCATGGCATGTCCGCGCAAACCCTGCGGTTCGCGCGGGTCATGCTTTAGACCCGCAGCTTTGCGTCCTTGCCTTTCGGCAAGTTTGCCCTGTAATTTAGTTTTATCAACCTATTATAACCATGTAAAGACCCACCAAGTCAATAGATTGATCTGATTTGTCTGTCGAAATTTCGGGGGATATGTCGTTTGCGGTTTTCATCAGACGATGGGCAGGCCGGCGTCCTTTTTTTGCAGATCAATACTGTCGCGCCCCTCCAGGGACAGAAACTGCGCCTCGTAGAGCTCGCGGTACAAGGCGCACGATTCAAGCAGCTCGCAGTGCCTGCCGGTCGCGACGATCCGGCCCTGTTCCAGCACGACGATACTGTCCGCCGACAGCACGGTCGACAGTCGATGGGCGATCACGACGGCCGTCCTGCCTGTCAGAAGCGCGGTCAGCGCCAACTGGATGCGGCGTTCGACCAGTGTGTCAAGCGCACTGGTGGCCTCGTCAAGCAGAACGACGCGCGGCGCCTGAAGGATGACGCGGGCGATCGCAAGCCTTTGGCGCTCGCCGCCGGACAATCGGTAGCCGCGTTCGCCCACCAGCGTGTCGAGACCGTCCGGAAGACCTGCTAGCAGGTCGTCGATTTGCGCGGCTGCGCACGCTTCGCGCATCATGTCGTCAGAAGCGTCCGGCCGGGCGTACAGGAGATTGTTGCGGATCGTGTCGTGAAAGAAAAATGGATCCTGCGGGACAAGCCCGACCTGGGTGCGCAGCGAACCGAGCGTGAGATCGCGGCAGTCATGTCCGTCAAACAGGATGCGGCCCTGTTGTGGATCGGCGAAGCGGGGAATGAGATGCAGCAGGCTCGTCTTCCCGGCGCCGCTTGGACCCACCAGCGCGACGAGCCGGCCGGACGCGATATCGAGGTCGATATCGCGCAGGACGTAAAGCGGATCGCCGGATTCCGTCTGCCTTTCGGCGGCATAGGCGAAACTCACCGCTTCAAAGCGGATATTTCCGCGCACCTCGGCAAAGGAGAGGGATGTGGAACCGTCCACAATGTCGGGAGCGGTGTCAAGCAGCGCGAAGATGCGGCGAAACAGGGCGATGGACGACAGGATGCCAACGTGGATCTGCGCCAGTGAACTGAGCGGCCCGTACAGGCGTCCGAGCAGAGCGGTGAACGCGACGATGGTCCCGATGCCCATGTGATGGTGGATCACCAGCCAGGCGCCATAGCCCCACAGAGCCGCCGGACCGATCGACGAGAACAGGCCGAGCCACATGAACAGCCAGCGGCCCACCACGCTCTGGCGTACCTGGAGATCGCGCAACTGTCTGTTGGTTGCGGAAAAGCGGCGTTCCTGCCAATCCTCCCGGTGAAAAATGCGCGTGAGAAGCGCGCCGCTCACGCCGAACTGTTCTGTCAGCCTGATCGTCAGTTGCGCCAGGTTATCCTGTATCTGCCCTTGCAGGCGTTGGCGGATGCGTCCGACACGCTGTGTGGGAATGACAAACGTCGGGACGATGACGAGCGACAGTAGCGCCATTTTCCAGTTCATGCTGAACATCAGCACGAGCGTGGCCGCGATCAGCAGTGTGTTGCTGACCATCCCGACGAGTGTGTTCGTCACCGCGTTCTGGATCGCGGCAACATCGTTCATCACGCGCGACACGAGTTCCCCCGACTGGCTGCGGGCGAAGAAATTCACGGACTGGCGCTGGATGTGTCGGAACAGCGCCAGTCGGTAGTCCGCCATGACATCCTGCGCCATCAGGTTGCCGAGCCAGGTCTGCCATACGCCGAGCAGACCGCTGGCAAGCGCGACCGCGATCAACGTGCCGGTCAACCAGAATATCGCCGGCACATCGTGCCGGCCGATCCCGACGTCGATGATCTGTCTGGTCAGCCATGCGGGCAGGACGGCCCCGATCGAGGTGGCGACCAGGATGAGGGTGATTACAATCGCCCTCATCCAGTACGGCGCAAACGCCATCAGCGCTCTTTTTACGACAGGCCAATCCCAGTGTTCCTTGCG
>JAKACR010000369.1 GCA_021821225.1 Bacillota bacterium
CAGGCGTCCCTCACAGCGGAAGCCTGACTTCCCTGCCGGAGCGCGCCGATTCATAGATGGCCAGAATGATTTCCAGCGGCTTGCGCCCTTCTTCCCCGTTGACAAGCGGTTCCCGGCCCTCGCGGATCGCGGCGACCAGATCAGCAAACTGCGCATGATGCGCCGCACCATGCACGGCTGCCGGATCCGCCCCCACTCCCGGCGCTGGCGCCGCCATCGCGTCGTCCGCCATATTCACCGCCCGGCGGTCACTGTAATGTGCGCCGCCTGTCTCGGCCTGCGGGCGGAAGTACAGGTGCGTCAGGCGGTCCTTTTCAATGACCGCCGTTCCTTTGCTGCCAAACAGTTCAAGGCGGGTGGAGAGCCCCGGATAGGCCAGCGTGGTGCCGACGATCGTCCCGATTCCTCCGTCGCAAAAACGCACCACCGCAACGGCGGCGTCCTCGACCTCGATGCGTTCGTGATTCATGGTCTTTGCGTGGGCGAAGACGCTTGCCACGGGACCCATCAGGTACTGAAGCAGATCAATGGTGTGAATCGACTGATTCATGAGTGCGCCGCCGCCGTCCAACGCCCATGTGCCACGCCAGTCGCCGCTGTCATAGTACGCCTGTGAACGAAACCAGTTCACCGCCGCCTCCCCGAGCAGCATATGGCCGAGATCTCCACTGTCCACAAGTCGTTTTATCGCTACTGTGGACGGATCGAACCGATGCTGCGAAATTACGGCCAGCCTGACACCGTTTTCACGGCACGCCCGGATCATGGCATCCGCCTTTTCCAGCGTCACCTCGATCGGTTTTTCCACGATGACGTGTTTTCCCGCGCGCGCCGCCGCGATCGTGACATCTGCGTGCAGTCCGCTCGGCGTTCCGACCGTCACGATGTCCACATCCGGATTGTCCAGCATGGCCTGCACGGATGTATACGCGGGAACGCCATACTTATCGGCGAATGCCTCGGCCCGCTCCTTGATTTCGTCCACCACCGCGACCAGCCGGGCACCATCCACGGCAATCGCCCGCTCTGCATGCATCTTTCCAATCACGCCGCAACCCACCACGGCAAACCCTAGTTGCTTTGCCAAAGCAATCTACCTCCTCGACGGAAAGTCTCTTCCTCTGTACGATAGCACGAAGTGCGCACAGACGACAGCATGGAGCTGACCAAATTCCACGAGGCACCCTCTCATAGTTCAATCAGACTATAGTGTGGGCGCATCACATTGATCTATTCGTGCCATGTCTGGATTCTTTGTCTGAGGTAATCTGGAACCGCAAGATACCCCATAGGGTATATAGAGTGCTAAGGAGGATGCTTTATGAAAATTGTGATCGTCGGCGGCGTGGCGGTTGGGGCCGGAACGGCCGCCAGGATTCGCCGCCTGCAGGAAGATGCGGAGATCGTGGTGATCGAGCGCGGTGAATACGTCTCGTTCGCCAACTGTGGACTGCCGTACTATATCGGCGGCGAGATCAAGGACCGCCAGCGCCTGTTGCTCCACACGCCCCAATCCCTCTATGACCGCTTTCGCATCGACGTGCGCGTACGACAGGAACTGGTGTCCATCGACCGTGCGGGCAAGACCGTACGCATTCGCGACCTGAATGCGGGGAAGGAATATGAAGAAACATACGACAAACTGGTGCTGGCGCAGGGCGCAGTTCCCATCCGCCCGCCGCTTCCCGGCATTGATTTTGACAATATATTTCAGGTGCGCGTCATTCCCGATGTCGACGCGATCCAGGAACAGCTTGCGGTCAGCCGCGTCAAACGGGCCGTCGTGATCGGCGCCGGTTTCATCGGGCTGGAGATGGTGGAGGCGTTCATCAACAGAAAGATCCCGGTCACTCTGGTGGAGCGCGGACCGCAGATCCTTCCCCCGATGGACGCTGAGATGACCGTATGGGCGACGCGCGCGCTGCGCGACAGCGGCGTCGAACTGGTGCTTGGCGACGGGATCGCCTCATTTGCGGGCGTCGGCAAGGCGGACGCCGTCATTCTGGAATCCGGCAGACGGATCGAAGGCGATCTGTTCGTACTCGGTCTCGGCGTGCGGCCGGACGTGAAAATCGCGGACGCGGCCGGGCTGGAACGCGGCCAGACCGGCGCGCTGCAGGTCAATGCGCACCTACAGACCAGCGATCCGGACATCTACGCGGCGGGCGACCTGGCGGAGACCACGCACGCCGTGACAAAGGACCTGTCCTGGATTCCGCTCGCAGGCCCGGCGAACAAACAGGCGCGCGTCATCGCCACCCATCTGTCGGGACGCCCGGCGGAGTTTAGCGGCGTGCTCGGCACATCGATCGTGCGGTTCGGACATTCCGTCATCGCCCTGACCGGGTTGTCAGAAAAGGCCGCGCAGCGGGCGAATGTGCCCTACCTGAAATCCTACTCCCTGTCGGGGGATCACGCCAGCTATTATCCAGGGGCCAAGGATCTCATGATCAAACTGCTGTTCGCATCGGGCGACGGCCGTTTGCTCGGGGCGCAGGTGATCGGAGAACAAGGAGTCGACAAACGCATCGACGTGTTCGCCACCGCGATTCAGTCGGGCCTCACCGTCTCGGATCTTGCGGAGCTTGACCTCGCCTACTCACCGCCCTTCAGTTCCGCGAAGGATCCTGTGATCATCGCGGGTATGGCGGCCGAAAACATCCTGCTCGGCCTGACGCAGACCGTGCAAAACGAGCAGTTTGACATGTTCAGTCCCGACGTGCAGTTGCTTGACGTAAGAGATCCG
>JAKACR010000370.1 GCA_021821225.1 Bacillota bacterium
TATCGAGTACGGGGCACGCGATCCGGCGGCCATCGTTTCGGATATTGACGATGTGTGGATAGGTGCGATACAATGAAAATTAGGGCTTTTGGGCGACGATGCTGACAGGAGGTAGTTTTCGAATGCGCACGTATATGGCGAAACCGGGCGCCGTGGAGCGGAAATGGTACGTCATTGACGCGGCCGGACAGCGGGTGGGCCGCCTTGCGACCGAGATCGCGACGCTGCTGCGCGGCAAGCACAAACCGGAGTACACGCCGCACGTGGACGTGGGCGATTTTGTGATCGTGGTCAATGCGGACAAGGTGGTCTTCACCGGCAAGAAGATGCAGAATAAACTTTATCGGTCCCACTCCGGCTATCCGGGCGGGCTCAAGACGATCACGGCGGCGGAATTGCTGAAAAAGCATCCGATTCGCGTGATGGAGCATGCGGTAAAGGGCATGCTGCCGCATAACAGCCTGGGAGCGGACCAGTACCGCAAGTTGAAGGTCTACGCGGGTCCGGATCATCCGCATCAGGCACAGCAGCCTGTGGCGTGGGCGGCGGCAAAGTAACGGGAAGTCCCATATATTGACTTTGATTTTGATATCGACGAGGAGGTTTTATGGCGTGGCACAGGTACAGTACTGGGGCACGGGCAGGCGCAAGACATCCATCGCGCGCGTGCGTCTGGTCCCCGGAGTGGGGAACGTGGAGGTCAACCAGCGTACGATGGAGGACTATTTTGGCCTCGAAACGCTGAAGTTGATCGTGAAACAGCCCCTGCTCCTGACCAACACGATCGGCAGTTACGACGTGATCGCGAAGGTGCACGGCGGAGGTATCTCCGGACAGGCCGGAGCGATCCGGCACGGCATTGCGAGAGCGCTCCTGAAAGTGGATCCGGATTTGCGCCAGACGCTGAAGAGCAACGGCTTTCTCACGCGCGACGCGCGCATGAAAGAACGCAAGAAGTACGGGCTTAAGGCGGCCCGGCGCGCGCCGCAGTTCTCGAAACGATAGAAAATACGCGACCGACGATCGCGTTACAGCTTGATTGACCGCCGCGCCGCGCAGTGAGCGAGGGCGGCGCGGGCACTCGCACAGAGTGCCTTTTCTGTTTCACGAATCCGAGATTCCGGGGAGGAATGGCTGTGAGCGGTGCGTCGATAACGCAGGAAGCGGTCCTGGAAGCATTGAAAGACGTACAGGATCCGGAGGTCCAACGCAGCATTGTGGAAATGGAAATGGTGAAGCGAATTGAGATCGTGGGTTCCCGGGTTGCGGTGGAAGTCACGCTCACCATCAGGGGTTGCCCCCTGCGCACGGTCATCGAGGCGGATGTGGAACGCGCGATTCGCGCGCTTCCGGGTGTGACGGAGGTCGACGTGACGGTCGGAACGATGACCGATGAGGAACGCCAGCGCTTTGCCGCCAAACTGCGCGGCAAGGAAGCGTCGGAGGCTGCCCAGTCACCACTTCTTGACCCGGAGGCGGCGGTGGCCTTCGTGGCGGTTGCCAGCGGCAAAGGCGGCGTGGGGAAATCGACGGTGTCGGCCAATCTGGCCATGGCCTTGGCGGCGCGGGGTCACCGGGTGGGCCTGGTCGACGCGGATATCTACGGATTCTCCCTGCCTGCCATTTTCGGTGTGGAGGATATGAAACCGGCGGTCGTGGAGAATTTTATCATGCCTGTGCAGACGCGCGGTGTGAAACTGGTGAGCATGCAATTCTTTGTTCCCGAAGGCAGGCCGGTCATCTGGCGCGGACCCATGCTCGGCAAGATGCTTCGCAACTTCTTCCAGGAAGTGCACTGGGGCGACCTGGACGTGATGCTGCTCGACCTGCCTCCCGGCACAGGCGATGTGGCGCTCGATGTCCATCAGATGCTGCCGAAAAGCCGGGAACTCATCGTGACGACGCCGCAGGACCAGGCGGCGCAGGTGGCCGTCCGTGCCGGTTTGATGGCGGTCCAGACAAAGCATGAGATTCTCGGGATTGTGGAGAATATGTCGTACTACCAGTGCGGTTCCTGCGGCGAACGGGCATACCTGTTCGGACGGGGCGGCGGAGAGAAAGTGGCGGACGCGTTGCGTTCAAGCGTGCTGGCGGAAATTCCGCTCGGCGGCACGGAGGGGGGCGGTGCCCTCTTCCCGCCGGAATCCGCGCAGGGGCAGGCGTTTGCGCGTCTTGCGGAGCGTCTTGCCGCCACTCTCGGCCTGCCGTCGCCGCTTGTCGGCGCGCGGCGGTAGACCTCCGCGTCGGCGCGCCACCATCGACAGGATGAAAATTCGACGGGTCGCCGCCAATCCCTTTGCTCGTCGCGAGTTCCGCGAAGCGGTGTTTGAACAGGAGCAAAGGGGTTGGCGGCGACTGACAGAAGATATTTTCAAGACGGCAATCGGTTGCACGGATTGATGCGATTGGGATCGGCCATAAGTCCTTCAAATTTTGCTTGCGCGAATCGATCAGCATCGATATAATGCAAGTACATACTTGCGAATGCGAGTGGTTGCATGCATAGGGGGGCCAAGTGTGGGAGACGGTACGCATGCAAGCGGCGAGGCGGACACTCATCTCCGAATCATCCACGCCGCTTTGGAAGAGTTTCGGCGTTCGGGGTTCAAGGGATCCAGTACGCGCGTCATCGCAGAGCGGGCGGGTGTCAATGAAGTGACGCTGTTTCGCCACTTTGGCAGCAAGCTCGACCTTTTGCGCAAAGCGGTCGACCACGGATTGATGGAGATCC
>JAKACR010000046.1 GCA_021821225.1 Bacillota bacterium
CACGGCGTCCCGGTGGGAGGAGCGCGGCTTGAAAATCGGCGTTGTGATGGGGAGCAAGTCGGATTTTGAAACGATGCGCCACTGTGTCGATCTATTGCGGGAATTCGACGTGCCGTTTGAGGCGGAAATCGTGTCGGCGCACCGGACGCCGCAGAGACTTTACGAGTACGCTCGGACAGCCAGGGAGCGCGGACTCGCGGCCATCATAGCCGGGGCGGGCGGCGCCGCGCACCTGCCAGGCATGCTGGCCGCGCTGACCCCGGTGCCCGTGATCGGAGTGCCCGTGCAGTCAAAGGCGTTGAACGGCCTGGACAGCCTGCTCTCCATCGTGCAGATGCCCGCCGGCGTGCCGGTGGCGACAGTGGCCATCGGTCAGGCGGGCGCCAAAAACGCGGCGCTGCTCGCCGTCGCCCTGCTCGCCGTGCATGACGGGGAACTGGCGCGCCGCCTGGATGAATTTCGCGCCCGGCAGACGGCTGCGGTGGCGCAGGACGGGCTCGGGGAGCAGTGATAAAGTCCCGCGATGCAGGCGCAACGGTTCCATATATGAAGCGGACAACCTTACATGGATGTGGAAATGGAATGCGGGACGTGAAGGCGGTTATAGGGATCTTGGGCGACGGTCAGTTGGCCCAGATGACGTGTCTGGCTGGCAGGGAACTCGGCCATGAGATGCACGTGTACGCATCCGATGCGCAGAATCCCGGAGCGCTTGTCGCGGACAGGGTGTGGCTGGGATCGCTTGCGGATGAGCGGCTCATTCGGGAGTTCGCCTCGGCGGTGGATGTCGTGACGTACGATACGGAACTTCTGCCGATCGCGGGTGTCCGGCTTGCCGCGCGGTACGCGCGCGCGTGTCCGCGGCCGGATATCCTGTGGATCGCGCAAAACCGCATTCGCGAGCGTGCGTTTCTCCGCGGCATCGGAACGCCGATGCCGCGTGTCGCCGCTGTGCGCACAGAGCGGGAACTGGCGGCCGCCGTCGCGGATGTCGGCGTGCCGGCGGTGCTAAAGACGGCCGAACAGGGGTACGACGGCAAGGGGCAGGTGCGGATCGACCGGTCTGCGGATGCGGCGGCGGCCTGGAATGCGTTGGCGTCTGTTCCGTGTGTGTTGGAGGAGTGGATCGAGCTGCGCGCGGAATGCTCGGTCATCGTCGCCGGCGCCATGGATGGTTCCATCGTCTCCTATCCGGTCGTGGACAATGTGCACAGGAATCACATCCTGCACCAATCGAGCGTTCCCTCCGTCCTGCCCGAAGAGACGCGGCGCGCCGCCGTGCGGGTGGCGGAGCGGATCGCGCGTGAACTGCGGCTGGTCGGGCTGCTCGCCGTGGAGATGTTTTACACCGCAGACGGGCGCATCCTGGTCAATGAACTGGCGCCGCGGCCGCACAATTCCGGGCACCACACGCAATTGTCGGCGGCTACCAGCCAGTTTGCGCAGTTGTGCCGCGCGATTGCCGGAGAACCGCTCGGCGGTGTGGCGCAGCGCCCCGCCGTGATGGTCAATCTGCTCGGCGACGTGTTTTCGGACGATGAAGAACCGGTTTATCGCCATATCGGTTTTTTGCCGGGGCAAGACGAGCGTGCCGGAGTCTACTTCTACGGGAAGCAGGAGGCGCGGCCTGGCCGCAAGATGGGCCATATCATCGCGACCGGAGCGACGCGGGCCGGTGCCGAAGAACGCGCATTGACCCTGTACGCGCAGTATGCGGGAGCGACTCTGCGACGGCATTCCAATAATCAACAACAGTGAAGGCGGGGGTTGGCGTGGCCATTGACCGCAGTGAACACGATCTGCTGCAGGACCTGAATCCAGAGCAGCGGGAGGCCGTCCTCACGACGGAAGGGCCGCTGCTGGTGGTTGCGGGGGCCGGAAGCGGGAAGACGAGCGTGCTGACGCGCCGCATCGCCTATCTGCTCGTGCACGAGGGCGTGCCTCCGTGGAGCGTGCTGGCCATCACGTTCACCAACAAGGCGGCGCGCGAGATGCGCGAGCGTGTGGAGCGGTTTGTCGGACCGGCGTCCACCGATATCTGGGTGTCAACCTTCCACGCGATGTGCGTGCGCATATTGCGGCGGGACATTGAGAAGCTCGGCTATGCGAGCCATTTTACGATTCTGGACAGCGCCGACCAACAGGTGGTGATGAAGCGGACGCTCGATGAGCTGGATTACGACACGCGCAAGTTCGACCCGCGGGCCATGCTGGCCGGCGTCAGCCGCCACAAAAACATGTTGGTCACTCCCGTGCAGGCTCGCCAGAGGGCGGACAGCCTCGTCGCCGAGGTGGTTGCGGCGGCGTACGAACGGTATCAGGAAAAACTGCGCGGCAACAATGCGCTGGATTTTGACGATCTGATCATGAAGACCGTGGAGTTGTTGCAGACTGACGAGGAGATTCGCGAGTTCTACCGCCGCAAGTTTCAGCACGTGCTGGTCGACGAGTACCAGGACACCAACCACAGCCAGTACCGACTTGTTCGTCTGATTGCCGACGGGTATCAGAATCTATGCGTGGTGGGAGACTCAGACCAGTCGATCTATCGCTGGCGCGGCGCGGACATCGCCAACATCCTGTCGTTTGAGCGGGATTACCCTGCGGCGCGCGTGATCAAGCTGGAGCAGAACTACCGTTCGACCAAGGCGATCCTGCGCGCCGCGAACGGCGTGATCCAGAATAACCGGGGACGGCCCGACAAGACGCTCTGGACGGACAACAGCGACGGCTCGCTGGTGTTGTTCGCGCGCCTTTACGATGAGCGGGACGAAGCGCGCTTTATCGTCGAAGAAGCCATGCGCAGGCGGGATGAGGAGCGTGTGCGACTGTCGGACATTGCGGTGCTCTACCGCACAAACGCCCAATCGCGCGTGATTGAGGAGGCGTGCATGAAAGCGGGCGTGCCGTACCGCGTGTTCGGCGGCATCCGGTTTTATGAGCGCAAGGAGATCAAAGACGTGCTGGCCTACCTGCGGCTTGTCGCGAATCCGGACGACGACATGGCGTTGGAGCGGGTGATCAATGTCCCGAAGCGGGGCATCGGCGAGGGGACGCTGGCTCGCGTACGCGAATATGCCGACGCGCACGGGCTGTCGCTGTTCGCCGCCATGCGGGAGCACGAAATGCTCGGGCTGTCGGTCCGTTTCACGGAACAGTTCGACCGCTTCACGACGCTTGTCCGCCAATGGGCCGCGATGCAGGAGTATCTGACGGTGACCGAACTGGTTGGGGAGGTCCTGCAACAGAGCGGTTACCGGGAGATGCTGAAGCAGGAGAATACGATCGAAGCGCAGGCGCGCCTGGAGAACGTGGACGAGTTGTTGTCCGTGACGCGGGAGTTTGACCAGCGGGAAACAGGCGGCGGGCTGCTCGAATTTCTCTCGGATGTCACGCTCGTCGCGGACGCCGACCAGCAGGGCGGCGCGGGCGACGGACTGGTGTTGATGACGCTGCACAGCGCAAAAGGGCTGGAATTTCCGATTGTCTTCCTGCCTGCGCTGGAGGAGGGGGTATTTCCCCATTCGCGTACGTTCGACGACCCCGACGAACTGGAGGAAGAGCGGCGCCTGTGTTACGTCGGCATCACGAGGGCGCGCAGGGAGTTGTACCTGTCCTGCGCCGCTTCCCGCACGTTGTACGGCTATTCGCGCAGCAATGCCCCCTCGCGCTTTCTCAAAGAAATTCCGCCGGATGTCCTGCGGGAGTGGGAGCGGCCCAGAAGCGGGGCGGCCGGCGGCTCAGGGACAGGTCGCGGCGCTGCCGCCGGCAGGATGCACGGCGGCAGGGGGCAGGACGAAGGGCTGGGCCAGCTTCAGGTTCCGGCAAACTTCGGCGCGGATCCCACGATCGACTGGCAGATCGGCGATGAGGTCGAGCACCGCAAGTGGGGGACCGGCATTGTGCGGCAAAAAGACGGAGCGGGGGACGATTGTGAAGTGACGGTCGAGTTTGCCGCTCCGATCGGGCTGCGCCGTCTCATGGTCCGGTTTGCGCCCATCCGGAAAGCGCAGGAGTGAGGAAGATGCAGGCCGCGGCACACCGGTTCTGCGCGGGAGGGGTGCGGATTGGACGGCGATCGGGAGCAGCTCGTCGCGTTGCGTGCGTTGCTGCACCGCTATGATATCCATTACCATGTGCTGGATGACCCGCTTGTGCCGGATGTCGAATACGACCGCCTGCTGCGTGAACTACTGGCCATTGAAGCGGCGCATCCGGAGTGGGTCACGGCGGATTCGCCGTCGCAGCGCGTAGGTGGCGAAGTTTTGCCCGGGTTTGACAAGGTCGTGCACGAGAGGCCGATGCTGTCGCTCGGCAATGTGTTTTCGCTGGCCGAGTTGCGCGAGTTTGACGAGCGCGTGCGCGCGGCCGCCGGAGCGGCGGTGCCGTACGTCTGCGAATTGAAGATCGACGGGCTGGCCACATCGCTTTTGTATCGCGACGGGGTGCTTGTGCGGGGTGCGACGCGCGGCGACGGTGTGACGGGCGAAGATATCACGGCCAATCTGCGCACCGTGCGCGCCATTCCGCTGCGCTTGCGCGAGCCGGTGAGCATCGAGGTGCGCGGTGAATCCTATCTGCCGCTCGCGACTTTTGAGCGGTTGAACCGCGCGCGGGCGGAGCGGGGGGAGGCGCTGTTCGCCAATCCCCGCAATGTCGCCGCTGGCTCGCTGCGTCAACTGGATCCGCGGCTCGTGCGGGAACGCGGACTGGCGTTCTTCGCTTATGCGCTGACAACGCCGGAGCAACTCGCCGCCACGCAGGAGCAGGCGCTGAAAAAATTGGCGGAACTCGGTTTTGCCGTGAATCCGCACTGGCGGGTATGCGCCGCGATAGATGAGGTGGAGGCGTACGTGCGCCGTGTGGAACAGGAACGGGAGCGCTTCGCGTACGGCATCGACGGCGTCGTGGTGAAGGTGAACGATTTCGCGTTGCAGCAGCGCATGGGATTCACCGCCAAGACGCCGCGGTTTGCCGTGGCCTACAAATTTGCCGCGGAACAGGCGGGGTCGCGCGTTCTCACGATCGAATTGAGCGTCGGCCGCACCGGGGCGGTCACGCCGACGGCCGTCATTGAACCGGTGAGTCTGGCCGGGTCCACGGTGAGCCGCGCGACGCTGCACAATGAGGACATGATCCGCGAGAAGGACATCCGAATCGGCGATCTTGTGGTCGTGCAAAAAGCGGGCGACATCATCCCGGAGATCCTGCGCGCGGTTGTGGACGCGCGCACGGGTGCGGAACGGCCGTATGTGATGCCAAAGGATTGTCCGGCGTGCAAAGAGAGACTGGAGAGACTTTCGGGAGAGGCGGCCTGGCGCTGCGTCAACCCCGATTGTCCCGCTAAGCGCGTTGAAGCGCTCATCCACTTTGCCTCGCGCGGCGCGATGGACATCGAAGGACTGGGCGAAATGTGGGTCGAAGCCCTGTATGAAGCGGGTTTCGTGCGCGATCCGGCCGATTTTTACAGTCTGACGCGCGAGCAGTTGCTGACGCTTGACCGCATGGGCGACAAGCTGGCGGGCAACCTGCTGACCGGCATCGCGGCCAGTCGGCGGCAACCGCTGGAGCGGCTGCTATTTGCGCTTGGCATCCGCCTGGTCGGCGCCAGCGCCGCGCAGTCGCTGGCGGCGCACTTTGGTTCGTTGGAACACCTTGTGGACGCGACGGAGGAGGAATTGACGGCGATTCCCGACATCGGTCCCAAGATGGCGGAAAGTGTGGTGGCGTACTTTCGCGTTGCGGAACACCGGAGATTGATCGAACGGCTGCGCGCGCACGGCCTGCGCATGACCGCGGAACGGTCGGCCGCCGGCCTTGCAAAGGCGGCTTTGGCGGGGAAAATCTTTGTGCTCACGGGAACGCTCGCGGGCATGACGCGGGACGAGGCGCAGGCCGCTATTGTGAAGCGGGGCGGGAAGGTGACGGGAAGCGTCAGCGCGAAGACACACTACCTCGTTGCGGGGGCGGACGCGGGATCGAAGCTCGACAAGGCGCGCGCGCTGTTGCGCGATCGCCCGAAGCTGCCGCTGGTGATCCTCGATGAGCAGGGGTTTCTGGACCTGCTCGCGAAAAGCGAGTCGGCCCTGCCGGGACCGGATGCCGGATCGCAATAAGGGGTTGTTCAAAAAGTAAAGTTTGCTGAGTCACCATCATGTCCTTTGCTCGTCGCGAGTTCCGCGAAGCGGTGTCTGAGCAGGTGCAAAGGGCATGATGGTGATTGGCACAAGCCTTTCAGGAGCGGCCCCTGATAAATTCACCGACATTCTGTTTGTAGCGGCGCTTCACGCGGATGAAGTGAAAACGTGCTGAATACCGTCCCAGGGAGAACGTGACAGGCGCGATGATAACACATGCGGCAGCCCACCAGTCCATGGCGATCACTCCCTTTCACGAAACCGGCTTAACAGGATCGTCATGTATAACGTATGGCTCGTGTCATACCGTTAGAACGGGCTGGATTTTTGGGGTGTGGACCGCGGTTTGTTATACTGAGACCGTTATGGGGCCAATCACGCTGAGGGGGACATCCGGCTTATGCAATATGCTCTGGCGGGCGTATTCAGTTTCGTCCTCGTGTTTTTTTCCGTTCCCTATGTCCAAAAACTTGCTCTGCGCACAGGTTTTATGGATATACCGAACCAGCGGAAGATCCACAAAGACCCCATACCGCTTTTGGGCGGCCTGGCCATGTATGTGGGATTCGTTCTCACGGCGGCTCTGTTCACTCAGCGGACAGAGCAATTCTGGGGCGTCACGCTCGGAGGGTTCCTGATTTTCGCGATTGGAATCGTCGATGATTTCTGCAAGACGAGGCGACGGGAACTGCCCGCCTGGCCCAAATTTGTCGTGCAACTGATCGCCGCCTCCATCCTTCCGCTGTTCGATGTCAGCATCCAGGGCATCCACGTCCCGTTTTTGCACGTCGGCTTTCTCGTTTTTCCCGGCTGGCTGCGCGTGGTCACCACCGTGGTGTGGGTGGTCGGGATCACCAATATGATGAATTTTCTGGACGGTCTGGACGGTCTTGCGGCGGGCATCGCCGCAATATCTGCGACGACGTTGTTCCTGATCGCCCTTGTGAAGGCGCACGATGGAATGGCGATGTTTTCCATCATTCTGATCGGCTGCGCGCTCGGCTTTCTGCGGCACAATTTCCATCCGGCGCGCATCTTCATGGGCGACGCCGGCGCGACTTTTCTCGGCTATGTGCTGGCGGCCATCGCGGTGGACGGCGCCTTCAAGTCGGCCACACTGGTCAGCGTGGTCATCCCCGTGCTGGCGCTCGGCGTGCCGATCATGGACGCATTTTACGTGATCATTCGACGGTTCCGGGAGAATCGTCCGATCTATGTGGCGGATCGCGGTCATACATTTCATCACCTCATGAGTTCAGGACTGACGCAGAAGCAGACGGTCACCTTCCTGTACCTGCTCGGTATCTGTTTCTCGCTCGTGTCGATCGTCATCCTGCTGGTCAATCGTTAGACTCGCGATAGAAGACTCGCGGTCATTTTCAAGCAGACGGCCATCGTGTTGCGGTCACGATGCTTTGCGCGGATAAAAAGGAGAGAAGACGGGCGATGAACCTCACGGAACAGGATGTGGAACACGTTGCGCGGCTGGCGCGGCTGATCGTGACGGAGGATGAGAAGCACACGCTGGCAGGTGAACTCGGGCGCATCCTGGAACATGCGGACGAGTTGGGCGCGCTCGATCTGACGGGGGTTGCGCCGATGAGCCATGTGGGCGACAGGCAGACGGCGATGCGGCCCGATGAGCCTGCGCCGTCTCTGCCACCTGAGATCACACTGGCAAACGCTCCGGACGCGGATGAACAACAGTTTCGCGTGCCGGCCGTTCTGGAGGGATAACGCGGTGTTCGACATGTACAGCGGGTTGCGGGCGCTGCGCGACGCCCTGGATGAAGGGCGGACAAGCCCTGCGGAACTGTATGCGCAATGCCGCGCCGAGATTGCGCGGCAGGATAGCCATATACAGGCTTTTCTCACTGTGATAGACGATGATGAAAATACCGGCCGGCAGTTACGCGACGGCCGGCTTGGAAAGGCGCAAGCGGCTGACGATCTGCTGGATGGACGGTCGGCTGATCCTGCGCGGCCGGGCGCCCTGGCGGGAATTCCGTATGCGGTGAAGGACAATCTGTGCACCGCCGGCGTCGCCACCACGTGCGCGAGCCGGATACTTGAAGGCTATGTCCCGCCGCACACGGCGACCGCCGTCCGCCGCCTGGCGCAGGCTGGGGGGCGGTTGCTCGGTAAGCTCAATATGGATGAATTTGCGATGGGATCGTCGACGGAAAATTCGGCGCGCTTCCCCACGCGCAATCCGTGGGACCTGCGACGAGTTCCCGGTGGTTCCAGCGGCGGCGCGGCGGCTGCGGTGGCGGCCGGCATGGCGGCGTACGCGCTCGGATCAGACACAGGCGGATCGATTCGCCAACCCGCCGCATTTTGCGGCGTAGTCGGTCTCAAGCCCACGTACGGCCGAGTATCGCGCTACGGTCTCGTGGCGTTCGCGTCCTCGCTTGACCAAATCGGGCCGCTCACCCACTCGGTGGAGGACGCAGCGTTGGTGTTGCAGACCATCGCGGGGTACGATCCGCAGGACGGCACGTCCGCCAGGGTTGACGTGCCCGATTACAGCGGGGCGTTGACGGGTGATATCGCGGGGTTGCGCATCGGCGTGGCGCGCGAGTATTTTGCCGAAGGCGTCGACGACGGCGTGCGGCGCAGGGTGGAGGAAGCGATCGCGTTTCTGGCGAAGCTCGGCGCGCATGTGCGTGAAGTGAGCCTGCCGCACACGCGCTACGCGCTGTCCACTTACTACCTGATCGCGCCGGCCGAGGCGTCGTCCAACCTGGCGCGCTACGACGGGGTGCGCTACGGCTACCGTACACAAAATTCGGATAACCTGATCGATATGTACAGCAGGACGCGCAGCGAGGGATTCGGGCCCGAGGTGAAGCGGCGCGTCCTGATCGGAACGTACGCGCTGTCGAGCGGCTACTACGATGCGTACTATAAGCGAGCGCAGCAAGTGCGCACGCTGATCAGGCGGGACTTCGACGAGGTGTTTGCCGAGGTTGACGTGATCGTCTCTCCGACGACGCCGACCACCGCATTTCGCTTCGGCGAGAGGATGAACGACCCGCTCGCCATGTACGTCAGTGACATCTGTACCATTCCGGCCAATCTGGCTGGCCTGCCCGCCGTCAGTGTGCCGTGCGGGCTGGCCGACGGCCTGCCGGTCGGCCTGCAATTCATCGGGCGCATGTTTGACGAGCCGACGCTGTTGCGCGCGGCGCACGCTTATGAGCGGGCGGCAGGCCATGCGCCGCTGCGCCCGAAGAATCCGGCGGGGGTGACGGAACATGGCGTTTGAAACGGTGATCGGCCTCGAAGTGCATGTAGAGCTCGCCACGAGGACAAAGATTTTCTGCGATTGCGCCAATGAGTTCGGCGCTGCGCCCAACACGCGCGTGTGCCCTGTGTGCCTGGGCAGTCCGGGCGTCCTGCCCGTGCTCAATGAGCAGGCGCTGGCGTTGGGGATCCGCGCGGCGCTGGCGCTGAACTGCGAAGTGCGCAGGAGCAGCAAATTTGACCGCAAGAATTATTTCTACCCTGACAGTCCGAAGGCCTACCAGATTTCGCAGTACGATGAGCCGATCGGCGAGCGCGGTCATGTGGAAATCGTCGTGGACGGCGCGATGAAGCGCATTGGCATCACGCGCGTCCACCTGGAGGAGGACGCGGGCAAGCTCAATCATTCGCCGTTCGGCGACCATTCGCTGGTTGACTTGAATCGCGTGGGTGTGCCGCTGATCGAGATTGTCAGCGAGCCGGACATCCGCACGCCTGAAGAGGCGCGCCTCTACATGGAGGAGGTCCGCGATATCCTGCGCTACTGCGGTGTGTCGGAGTGCCGCATGGAAGAAGGCTCGATGCGCTGCGACGCGAACATCTCGCTGCGGCCGGCCGGGCAGCGGGCGTTTGGCACGAAAACCGAGATCAAGAACATGAACAGCTTCCGCAACGTGCAGCGTGGGCTGGAGTACGAGCAGCGGCGCCAGGAAGAGGCGCTTCGTGCGGGTAGGGAGATCCGCCAGCAAACGCTGCGCTGGGATGAAGCGACAGGCGGTACGGTCGTGATGCGTTCGAAGGAGGACGCGCACGACTATCGATATTTCCCGGAGCCGGATCTGCCGCGCATCGAGCTGACGGAGGCGTACATCGCAGAGCGCCGGGCGGAGATTCCGGAATTGCCTGCGGCGAAGCGGGAGCGGTTTGTGCGCCAGTATGGGCTGCCGGCGTACGATGCGGGGGTGCTGACCGCGTCGCGCGCGCTCGGCGAGTTTTTCGACACGGCGGCCGGCCTTGTGAAAGACCCGAAGCTGGCGAGCAACTGGATCATGGGGGATCTGCTCGCGTATCTGAAGGCCGTCGGGCGGGAGATTGAAGAGGTGCGCATGACGCCGCGGCAGTTGGCGCAATTGATCGGGCTGATTGACGACGGGACGATCTCGACGAAGATTGCCAAGGTGATTTTCCGGGATGTGCTGGAACAGGGCAGGGACCCGCGCGTACTGATTGAGGAGCAGGGGCTTGTCCAGATATCGGATGAAGGAGAACTGCGAGCCATCGCGCAGCGGGTGATCGCGGCCAATCCCAAGTCAGTCGAGGACTACCGCGCGGGCAAGCAGAAGGCGCTGGGCGCGCTTGTCGGACAGATGATGAAAGAGACGAAGGGCAAGGCCAATCCGCAGTTGGTCAACCGCATGATCGCCGAGTTGATTGCCGGAGGTTAAAAACAAGAGGTGACGGCGATGCGCCCGAGGATGCGGGTGATCTACAATCCGTACGCGGGCAGGGAAACATTCCGGCAACACCTGCCGCGCGTGCTGCAGATTCTGGAGGAGGCCGGGTTCGAGGCGTCCTCGCACGCCACGAAAGGCGCCGGGGACGCGACGGCGGAGGCGGAACGGGCGGCGCGCGCCGGTTTTTGCCATGTCGTCGCATGCGGCGGGGACGGCACGGTGAACGAGGTGATCAACGGCCTCGCCCGCGCGCCGGAGTCCCTGCGTCCGGTGCTCGGCGTGATTCCGGCGGGGACGACGAACGATCTCGCGCGCGCTCTGAAGATTCCTTTCCAGATTGAACAGGCGGCGCGCATGATCGCGCAGCAGAAGTGCATGCCGCTCGATCTGGGGCTCGTCGGAACCGATCGCTATTTTGTCAATATCGCCGCCTGCGGGAGGCTGGCGGAGATCACCTACGAGGTGCCGAGCAGGATGAAGACGGTGCTTGGGCAGTTTGCGTACGTCATGCGAGGCATCGAGCGCCTGCCCGGCCTGCGGCCGATCCCGCTGCACGTGGAGGCGGACGGGAGGGTGTACGACGGCGAGGCCATGCTGTGTTTCGTGACCAATTCGCGGTCGGTCGGCGGCTTCGAGCGGCTCGCGCCGTACGCGTCGGTCAATGACGGCCTGCTCGACGTGATGATCGTCAAGCCGATGAACCTCGGGGAAATGATCCGCGTGCTGGGACTGGCCCTGCGCGGCGAACATGTCGGCGATGCGCGCATCGAGTATTTCCGGGCGCGCGCGATCGCCCTGTCGTCGACGGTGGATGTGGATCTGAACGTGGACGGCGAATACGGCGGGAAGCTGCCGTTCTCGGTGCGGGTGTTGCCGCGGCATCTGACGGTGGTCGCCGGCCTGTGACGACTCTGGCGCTTGTCGCGAGTTCCGCGCCATGAGCAAGGGTTGCTGGGTTGGCAGTATCCTTTGCTCGTCGCGAGTTTAGCGATAGCGGTGTCCGAGCAGGAGCAAAGGGTGTAATGGCGGCTGAAATGACGATGGTCGGAAGTGGAACTGTATTTTCAAGACAGACGGCACGGCGAAAGGGTGACAACGGTGACCGCACCGGTGCGGACAGGCGAGACGTTCGAAGTGGAGATCGACAATCTCGGATACCGCGGCGAGGGCGTGGGGCGCCACGACGGTTTTACCGTCTTCGTGTCAGGCGCCCTGCCGGGTGAGCGTGTTCGGGTGCGCGCCGGGCGGGTCGCCCGGTCACACGCTTTCGCCCATCTGCTGGATGTCGTGTGCACATCGCCCGACCGTGTCGCGGCGCCCTGCCCGGTGTTTGGCGCGTGCGGCGGCTGCCAGTTGCAGCACATCAGCTACGATGGCCAACTGGCGTTCAAACGACGCCAGTTGGTTGACGCGCTGACGCGGATCGGCCGTTTTGACTCTGCTGTCGTGGAGCGCGTTGTCGCGCCGGCGCGCGGTATGGACGATCCATGGCGCTACCGCAACAAGGTCAGCGTGGTCGCTATGGCGCGGGAGGGCCGGTTTGTGGCCGGATTCATGGAGGAGGGCACGCATGATCCCGTGGGCGTGGACGAATGCCTGATCCGGCCGGAGGCGCACGACCGGACTCTGGGCGTCCTGCTCGATCTTGTGCGCGATCTCGGGATTGCGCCCTACGAAGAGCGCACGGACACCGGTCACGTGCGGCAGATCGTGGTGCGCACCTCTTCGGCGGGCGATGCGCTGGTGGTGATCGAAGCGCGGGGAGCCGGACAGGTCGGCCGCAACCGCTTCTCCGAAACCGCGGGCGGCGCGAATGATGCGGATGCTGCGCACGGGGTGCGGCGCGGCGAAAATGCCGGGCGCCGATCACGGGGCGGTGTGAACCGCATCGGCCATTCCGGTCATCCGAACGGCGGTCTTCCACACGGACAGGAACTCGCGCGCCGCCTTTCCGGCCGGATGCCCGCGGGTTTTCGGCTGGCCGGCGTGGTGGCGCGTGAGTTCACGCCGTTCACTCCGCCACAGGCGGGCGCGGGTGGTTCCGGTGTGCGGCAGCGATCAGCGCGTCCTGGAAGTGCGAACGCGGGAAGTGCGCGCCCGGGCGAATTGCCGGAGACTGTGGTGGAGCGCGTTCTGTGGGGGACGCCGCACCTGCAGGAAACGGTTGGCGGGAGGCGGTTTCGCGCGTCGGCGGGAGCATTCTTGCAGGTGAACCCAGCGCAGGACGATGTGTTGTACGGGCTGGCGCTCGATGCCGCACAGCTTCGCGAGGATGATGTGGTGGCCGACCTGTACTGCGGCGTCGGCACGCTTACGCTGATGGCCGCTCGCCATGTCGCCGCCGCTGTCGGCGTGGAGAGCGTGGCGCCGGCCATTGCGGATGCGCGGCACAATGCGCAGGAGAACCGTGTGACCAATGCGCGCTTCCTGCTCGGCCGAACGGAGGATATCCTGCGTGATAAGCGGTTGGCCGTCCCCCGCCCGACCGTCGTGCTGCTCGACCCGCCGCGCGCCGGCTGCGGCGTGGAAGTCGCCCGCTCGATTGCCGTCCTGCGTCCGCGCCGCGTCGTCTACATCTCCTGCAACCCCGCGACGCTCGCCCGCGACCTGCGCTCCCTCGCCGACGAGGGCTATGCGCTGGAATCCGCCGTGCCTGTCGACATGTTTCCGCAGACGGCGCATGTGGAGTGCTGTTCACTACTCATCAGAAAAGATGTGACCCCCTAACAATCCTCTGCTAAAAACAATAATCACCTGCTCCAGACATAATAAACACCTGATTCAAGCGGGAAAAGAGCGTGAGGCAAAACGGAGAAATCCTTGCCCTACAGCCCTTTTCCCGATTTTTATATCAGGACTTTTTTAGATCGAGAATAAAGTCTTGCCATACTGAAAGCGGGAGAAAAGGAATGAACAGGAAATC
>JAKACR010000371.1 GCA_021821225.1 Bacillota bacterium
AAAGGCCACAACACACCTCGCGACCCTCCAATGACCAATAGTGGGGTCTCGCCTGATGAATCAAGCTGGCGCACCAGAACTAAAGTCGTGCTTTTTGAACAGGCTCTTTAAGGAATCAGGTGGCTGGATTGCGGGGAAAATAGGGAAGACCACATGAAAAAAGATCCGCATGAGCGGTTCCCTTGGGGGTCGGATTGTGAAGCAACGTATACCGGGATTGTATGGACGGGTGCCTGTCCAGTTGCTGTGGGGCGCCGCACTCATGGTTGCGCTGGCAGCGCTCATGCTGCCGCTGCGGGCGCGCGCAGAGGAGTATCACATTGAAATCACCGATCAGGGCTTCAATCCGTCCCACATCGCAGGACGGTTGGACAGCCCTGTCAGGATCGACGTTCACAACGGCGGACACAAACCCCACAATTTTATCATTCCTGCATTTTACATATACACAGCCAATCTGAAAGCGAACGAATCGACCTGGGTTGAATTCACTCCGGACAAGACGGGCGTTTATCGCTTCTTTTCCGATGCGGGCGGGCGGCCCGAACCAGGTTTGGCGGGACAAATCCGCGTTCAGTCCTAGAGGACATGTGATAAAGTCCGTACAGCAGGCGCCAAATCCCACATGTACCGTAGTGCGCCTGACAAAGTTTAGTTTATCACATGTCCCCTAGCGTGAGGAAAATAACGCTGGAAGCGTTCGCCCGTTCCATGATACTATACGGTGAGTGTGTGAGCAGTGGGGGATCATGTAGTGGCAATATTTTTCCAGTCTATCCCAGACTCGTCTGCAAAACGCGTCCGCCAATGACGTGGAAGTGCAGGTGGAACACCGTCTGACCGGCCGGTTCGCCGTGGTTTGTGATTACGCGAAATCCGCTTTCGGCAATGCCGGACGCGTCGGCCACGGAGCGGATCGCCTGCTGGATGTCGGCCAGCAGCGCCGTTGCCTGCGGCGGCAGCGCCATGATGGACGAGAAATGCTCCTTGGGGACAATCAGCACATGGACCGGCGCCACCTTGTGGATATCTTCAATGGCCACCACCAGATCGGACTCATAGACTTTCTTGGACGGCAGTTCCCCCTTGACGATGCGGCAAAAAATGCAATCCAACCCGGACACGTCCTTTGCAGGTCATTTGCCGACAATCATAGCATAAAGGAGAGATCAATCGCCAAATGTCACACGAAACAGAGCCGTCGTTCAAGGACGGAATCGCATACGCCCGCGGACGCTTCGTCGATCTGGACGAAGCGGTCATTCCCGTGGAGGATCGCGCCCATCAGTTTGGCGATGGCATTTATGAAGTGATTCGAGTTTATCATGGATATCCTTTTTTGCTGGAGGAGCACCTGGCGCGCTTCGAACGGAGCGCGGCGGCAATCGGTCTGAAGCTGGAGCGCCCGATGGACGAATTGAGGGAACTCGTTTTCTCTGCCATCGAGCGCGCGGGATTGCCGCAGGCGCAGGTCTATTTTCAACTGTCGCGCGGGATCGTGAAACGCGAACACGGATACCCCGCCGCTGTTCCTGGCCACCTGTCCATGACCGTGCGTCCCGTCGTGGATGAACGCTTTCACGCCGTGCGGGAGAATGGGCAGCGCGTGATTTTTGCGGAAGACATTCGCTGGAAGTATTGTTACATTAAATCGTTGAACTTGCTGCCCAACGTGATGGTGAAGCAGCGGGCGCTCGACGCCGGCGTGAATGACGCGATCTTTGTCGCAAACGGCGTGGTGACGGAGGGTACGAGCAGCAATGTCGGAATCGTGTCCGCGGGCGTGCTCGTGACGCATCCCGCCGATGAACGGATTTTGCACGGCGTGACGCGCGGGAAAGTGCTTGCGCTCGCACAACAGCACGGCATACCGGTCAGGGAGGAGAAGTTCAGTCCGGCCGATCTCCTGAAGGCGGATGAAGTGTTCATGATGAGCTCGGTCACGGAGTTGGTCCCGGTTGTGGAGGCGGACGGCCAGGCTGTCGGCATGCAGACCCTGCGCGATGGCAGCGTGCTGCGTCGCCTGCAGCGGCTGTACAAGGAGGAAATCGCCCGCGCGTGTGCACCGGCGGCTTTGCGTGCGCTCGGCCAGTAAGCCGGTAAACGGATTGCAGGGGCCCGCCTTTCCTTACGGAGAGAGCGGGCCTTTGTCATGGGGATTTTGTGCGCAAAACGCCTGTGGCGACGGATCTCGTCATATGCTCTTGTAGGGTGGTCATGCGCTTGATCTCCCGCGATGGGGAAGGGGGAATCGCGATGAGGGCGATCCGTCGCGCCGCCGTACTGGGCGCGGGGTTGATGGGAGCACAGATTGCGGCGCTGCTTGCCAACGCGGGAATTCCGTGTCTTCTGCTGGATCTCGTGCCGGTATCGCTTCTACCTGAAGAAGAGGCGCGCGGTCTGACGCTGTCCGACCGCGATGTCCGCAACCGGCTCGCCGTCGCTGCCAGTCGGCGCCTGCTCGCGCCGCAGCCCGCGCCGCTGTGCGACGAGCGGGCCGCCGACCTGATCACGTGCGGGAATTTCAGTGACGACATGGACCAACTGGCGGAATGCGACTGGATTGTCGAAGCCATCGTCGAGCATTTCGCGGAGAAACACACCCTGCATGCCGCGGTGGACCGCGTTCGGAAAACGGGCGCCGCGGTCAGCACCAACACGTCCGGGCTGTCTGTGAACGCGCTTGCGAAGGGATTGTCGGAAGATTACCAGCGCCA
>JAKACR010000047.1 GCA_021821225.1 Bacillota bacterium
CCGGCGTATGGCGGGAACGTCCCAATGATCTGCATGAAACGGCGCCTGAGTATCGATCGTCTGCGGATCACCCGCCAGAACCGACAGAAGACGACGCTCGACCAGAATGATGTGCTCCATGATGGACGCGATATTGTTCATGTTCGGAGCGGGTTTTTGCAGCCACTCCTCGTCCGCCATGTCCGCCACCATCGCATCGATGGTGCGATGAATGGCCCGGAGCAACCCCAGAGAATCCTCCACCTCTTTCAACACGGTCCCGACCACCTCCACAAAGTAACTGGCCTGCATCGTCTATCCTACCACGAGACAGTCCAAAAAGGGTCGAGAACTCCGCCGGGAAGTCATTGCCGAGCGGGTCGTTGCCAGCCAAGGGTCACATCCCCGGCCCGGCAACAAGCCATTCCTGCAGATCAGAGGACGAAAGCGCAGACTCCACATGCCGGTCCAGTTCCGAGGCGATCGGCCCCAGCACCGCGAGAGCACCGCGAGAGTCGATCACGGCGCATTCGACAGCCGTCTGCACAGAGTACTGGGCGACAGCGGACAGATAGGTGTGAACGGCTGTTTTCGCATCCACGCGCGAATACGCGCAGACCCACCCGTGCACGATCGCCGGGTGTCCATCACAGACCCCTTCCTGGATCCATGCTTTGTAAGCCGCGAGTCCGGACAGAGGATACCGTTTCAACGCGAGATGCAAATAGCGTCGTCCGGCTGTCCGCCGTGACTCGCGGGCGAGCGCGCTGCGCTCTGCGTGAAACAGCTTCTTGTCCAGCCGTCCGACCGCCGTCGCCAGATGCTCTGTCATCATCCCGTCTGACTGCCTGCCGTTCGCACGTGCAGCGCACACGGTGCGACAGGCGGACGCCACGCCGCGACCTTCCACAGGCGCCAGCCAATCCATGAGATACACCGCAAACCAGTCGACCAGTTGCGCAGCGTCCGTCACAGATCCGTCCGCCAGTGCTTCACGGATATCCGACGCACCGTCAAATGTCTGCGGAGGCAGCACCGAGCCCATCACCTGACAGAGAGGAAGGAGAAAAGCCATGAGAAACTCCTCCTGGTGCGCCGGCCGACGCATGCCGGCCGCGTCTGTGATTTTGTGATCTCAGCATAACTCAAGCGTTTTTTTGTGTCAATAAATTTCACATAGCATGCACTGGTCTCGTGATAAGTCATTTTATTTAACGCTATTATGTAATATAGTCCATTCGTGCAGCCCAACCGTCCCGTGCATCCACGTCGCAAACAAAAACAGGCGCGACGGATATGAAATCCCATCGCGCCTGTGCCGCGCCTATTCTTCATCAATCAGATCGCTTTCCAATTCACTGCGATAGCGATGCGCCAATCGGCTTGCCGCCGCCGCGGCGACCGCACCCACAAGATCGTCGAGAAAACAGTGCACCCGCCCCGACGACTTGTCGTTGAGCGCCGCCAGACAGCCGTGCTTAAGCTTGTCGATGTAGCCGTAATTGGTGTAGCCGATGCTTCCGTAGATGTTCAGGATCGACAGCGCCAGCACCTCGTCCACACCGTACAGGCTTTCGTCCGCCCGCAGCATGGATTGCAGCGGCTCGCTAAGCTGCCTTCGTTCCGCCAGCAGATCCAGTTCGATTCCGGTCAGAATCGCATTCTGCACTTCCCGTTTTGCCAGGACATGCTCGACATTTTGCAGACAGGACTCCATGGTCAACCCGAGAATGTAGTCTTTTTGCAGGAAATACGTGAGTTCCGCGATCTCCGCGAGACGGACGCCCCGCTGTTCCAGAGCGCCGAGCGTAGCCTCGCGCAACGCTGCGCTGCGCACGAAAAGTTCAGCCACCCAATAACCCCCTTGCCTCAGCCGCATTCTCATTATACAGAATTGGCCGGACCGCGTTACCGGGGGAATGATCCCATATCCCTCAAATCTGGAATGTCCAGGACGACCTCGCGACCGGCTTCCGCCGATCGGAACACGCCGTCCAGGATCGCCTGGTTGTAAAGGATCTGGTCGACCGGGATCGGGGCGGGCAGTCCCTCCCGGACGGCCACGACAAAATCGCGCACTTTTTCGTAGAAAATGTCCACATTGTGACGAATCAGCGGGATCGGGCTGTCTGTGTTGCGCTTCATGACATCATGGCAGAGCGTGATCGAGCCGACGCCTCCGTCCCACGCCCCACCCCACGGCCCTGTGCCTCCGGGCGTCACGCGCAGCCCCGCCTCGGTGCCGAGAAACACGCTCGGTCCGAGTGAGTCCATGTGCATGGCCCACGAGATCTGGAAGTTCAGCACGATCCCCCCCTCCAGACGGATGAAGGCCGCGCCGAAGTCCTCCACCTCAAAACGGTCCGCTTCCGGATGATAGAGCGGGTTGGCACCAAAATAGTTGCTCGTATAGGCAGAGACGGTGAGCGGTTTCGGATAGCCGATCGCAAGCAGGGCCATATCGAGCGAATAACAGCCGATGTCGGCCATCGCGCCCACCCCCGCCAGATCCTTGCGGATAAACGTGCCGCCCGGCATGCCCCTGCGCCGGCCGCCCCCCGTCAACACGTAGTAGACCTTGCCGAGCAAACCGGATTGCACCATCTCACGGATCAATTTCATGTTCGGATCATAGCGCGGCTGAAAGCCGATGGAAAGGATCCGGTCCGCGCGCCTGGCGGCTCGCGCCATGTCCACCCCTTCCCCCAACGTCACGGAAAGCGGTTTTTCCAACAACACATGCTTGCCGGCCGCCAGCGCGTCCACGGTCGTGCGGTGGTGTCCGACATTCGGAACGCAGATACTGACGGCGTCCAGATCCATCTGCAGCAATTCCCGGTGGTCGGCAAACGCCCTTGCGTCCGACAGGCCATGTTTTTCAATGAATTCCTGCGCCTTGCCCGGCACGATGTCCGCCACGGCGACGACCTGCACATCATCCATTTTATGGTATGCACGCGCGTGGGCGCCGGCGATCCCGCCTCCGCCGATCACGCCGATTTTAAGCCGTTCTGTCATTTTCAACTCTCCCTCGCCAAGCGCAGAATGAGGTTGTCCGAAACGCACATGGCCTGACGGCCACCACCAACGATCAGTCCGTGACCGCTCCGTATGCGGCCGACTTGACCTGCCTTGCGTATTTGGCCAGAACGCCGCGCTGGTACTTGAGCGGCGGCGCCTGCCACAAGGAACGCCGGCGTGCGAGTTCCTCGTCGCTAAGCTGCACCGAAAGAACCTGGCTGTCCCCGTCGATCGTGACGATATCCCCGTTTTGCACCAGCGCGATCGGACCCCCGTCCTGCGCTTCCGGACACACATGACCGGCCACCATACCGTGACTGCCTCCGGAAAAACGGCCGTCGGTGATCAATCCGACCGATTCGCCGAGTCCCTTCCCGACAAGAATGGCCGTTACGGACAGCATCTCGGGCATGCCGGGCCCGCCTTTCGGCCCCTCGTAACGAATGATCACCACATCGCCCGCCTGGATCTCATCGCCAAGGATGGCTTCAGTCGCCGCCTGCTCCGAGTCGTACACCTTGGCGGGACCCGTGATCGATGTCCTTTTCAGACCGGACATCTTGGCGACCGCGCCGTCAGGAGCAAGATTGCCGCGCAGCAGGACGAGCGGTCCCGTGGCGCGCAGCGGATTGGAGAGCGGGCGCACCACGTCCTGCCCCGGTTTGAGCGGCTCGCACTGCGCCAGGTTTTCTGCCAGCGCCCTGCCCGTCACCGTCAGGCAGTCACCGTGCAACAGGCCCGCCTCCAGCAACACCTTCATCACAGCCGGAACGCCTCCCGCCAGATGCAGGTCCTGCATCACGTAGCGGCCGCTCGGCTTGAGGTCGCCCAGGTGCGGCACACGCCGCCTGATGTGTTCGAAATCGTCCAGTTGCAGATCGACATCCACCGCGTGCGCCATGGCGAGCAGATGCAAAAAGGCGTTGGTGGATCCTCCGAGAGCCATGACCACCGCGATCGCGTTCTCAAACGCCGCCTTGGTCATGATGTCGCGCGGCCGGATGTCGCGGCGCAACAGTTCAACGACCGCTTGTCCAGCCGCGTCGCAGTCGTCCCCCTTGAGCTGCGACACCGCGGGGTTGGACGAACTCCCTGGCAGACTCATTCCCAGCGCTTCAATGGCGGACGCCATCGTGTTCGCCGTGTACATCCCGCCGCACGATCCCGGTCCGGGACAAGCGTGGCACTCCACCCGCCACAATTCTTCCTTGTCGATCTGTCCCGCGTTGTACTGGCCGACCGCTTCAAAGGCGGACACAATATCGATGTCCCTGCCGTGCAGACGGCCCGGCGCAATGGTGCCCCCATAGACGAAAACGGCCGGCAGGTTCAGGCGGCCGATCGCGATCATACAGCCGGGCATGTTCTTGTCGCACCCGCCGATCGTCACCAGCGCGTCCATATTCTCCGCGCCGATCACCGTCTCGATCGAATCCGCGATCACCTCCCGGCTCGGCAGCGAGTACCGCATTCCTTCCGTGCCCATGGCGATGCCGTCCGACACCGTGATGGTGTTGAAGACAATCGGCGCTCCTCCGGCCTCCCGCGCACCGTCTTTCGCGCGCAGCGCCAGTTGGTCGATGTGCACATTGCACGGCGTCACCTCGCTCCAGGTGCTGGCGATCCCGACCATCGGTTTCTTGAAGTCCGCATCGGCAAAACCGAGCGACCGCAGGTAGGCGCGATTGGGCGCTCGCTCCGCGCTTTCACTGATCGCCTTGCTGCGGATGCGCAGGTCCTCTGTCTGTTGTGACACGAATCCTCCCACTCCCCATCAAAAATTGTGTGTGCGCCGGAAGCAAAAAAAAACGTCAATGCACGCTGCTCACATGCACATGACGGCCTCCGTTCGACTGCAATGCCGCTTTCACATCCACCAGATCTCCGCCCGTGGCGGAGATGATCAAAAAGCTGGCGTCTTCCTCCTCGCCACCCGGCGCGTGTGCCTGCAGCCAGTCTGACAGCATCTCGCCCTGGCGCAGACCGTCCAGCGGACCACCCATGAACAGGACGCCAAACCCCGGCACGAGTTGCGATGCGGTGGCCGCCAAACCGCCCAGGGTCTCGAACGAACGGTCCACCCACTCCCCCTGCCACCAGCTTTCGCGTGGCGTCCTGCTCGACAGCGAGACGCGGCCGGGAAAGCGTTTGACAAGTTGCGCGGCCGCTCTCTCCGCGTCCTCATGAGTGGCAAACCGCGCGATGACGTGACGATCCACCGATGCCTCCGCCCCTTTCGCCCGCTCTTATCCATACTACGTGGTTGCGCACGCGTTTTCAAGCGCGGGCCGGGTCTCTGCTATTGTTCAGTTGCGCGTCCACCCCTTCGCGCAATCTGTTACGATAACCGTAATGAGCTTCATCATGGGGTGCCTTGGGGACATGTGATAACCAAATTTAGGAAGGCGCACTACAGTACAAATAGTTTGACTGAAGCCTCAAACACTATTTGTAGGATCGAGGCGCCTGCTGTGCGGACTTTATCACATGTCCCCGAGGAGCCGTCCGCAAACTCCTTGACCAGTTTGATCCGCTTGTTCACGTCGTCGGACAGGAAGTCCATCGGCGTCAGTTGGCGGGTCTTGTCGAAGATGAGTTCGGTGGCGGCGCGTGTCAGCTTCGCGGTCGAGCGGATTTGCGATATCTCGTACACAAAACGGTTGCCCTCATACGCCAGGCTGATCAGGGCGATCACAAAAAAGGGGTCAGACGATAGAAGATGGACAGATGCGCGTGAGAGATGATGCGGTCGGTCAGAGCATTGAACAAGAAGGCCATGGCGCCCAGGCAGAGAGGCTGGCGACCGCATTTGCGATCTCCCGCAACGCCCTTCTTTCAGAGATTCGTCGGCCTCCACGAAGCCACCGGGAATCCTCCATCGCCCATTTTGCAGGCCATAGATCCGACGTACCAAGAGAACGCCTTCCTCAAGGAACACGAGACCGCCCACCCCGACCGTGATGACATTGTTATCCACGACTGCGCCCCCCTACAGCCATCCGTTCTCACGCGCGATGCGCACGGCCTCCCGGCGCGTCTGGACGGATAACTTTGACATAATCTCCGACAGATAGTTGCGCACCGTGCCCTCCCCGAGCCCGAGGGCAACCGCCAGTTCGCGCGTGGACAGCCCGCGTTCCGTCTGGCGCAACACCTCCAGTTCCCGCCGGCTGAGCGGATTTTCCATGACAAGGGCCTCCGCCAGCAATTGCGGGTCAAACACCCGTTCGCCCGCGTGGACGGAGCGAATGGCGCGGCACACATCCGCCACGTCGGCATCCTTCGATATGTATCCGGAAGCTCCGAATTTAACCGCGCGCGCAAGATAGCCTGGACGAGCGAATGTCGTCACGACGAGCGTTCGGCACGACGGCAGCCGCTCGCGCAACAGGCGGATCGCCTCAAGACCGCTCAAGCGCGGCAGCTCGATGTCCAGCAGGGCAACATCCGGACGCCACAACAGCGCCTGTTCCACCGCGGTTTCGCCATCCTCCGCTTCCGCGACGACCTCGACCCCCTCTTCCATGGCGAGCAAAGCGACAAGCGCGCGCCGTACCAGCTTCTGATCCTCCGCAATCAGGATCCGGATCACCCCGTCACCCCCGCCTGCCGGCGCGCGCCAGCCTCGAACGGCGCGGCGGCGGCGTCTTGCGGACACAGCGCCATCGACTTTGCAGAGGCAACCGGCACAGCGGCAGCGGTCCGTTCGGCCGAGGCTGGCGCGTCGTCATTTGCGGCACCCGCATTGGTCGGCGCCGTGAAAACCCAGGCGGTGCCGCGCCGAAACGGCAGCGCCACATCTTCAGGCCGCCCGCCGCGCAGCCACTCGCCGCGCGACCATACCGCCGCATGGCCGCCGACAGACGTCATGCGCGCAAGCATTCCCGCCACACCCCGTCCTCCCGCACTGCCGGCGCCGGGAGCCATGCCGCGACCATCGTCCGCCACAATCAACCGCAGCCCACCCGCTGCCGCAATCAGGTGGATATCCGCCCGTTTTGCGCCACTGTGACGCACCGCGTTGGTCACGCTCTCGCGCAGGCACATGGCGAGCGCCGCGCACGGCCATTGCTCTTCCGAATTATCCATCTCGTCCACCATTTTGCAGGCGATGCCCGCCGCCTGCAAAATGCGCTGTGCGGCCTGCCATTCATGCGACAGGTCGGGCTGACTCATGTCCGCGATATACTGCCGCACACGGGCCAGTGACTCGCGTGCGGCCTGGCCCGCTTCGCGCGCCTCTTCTCGCGCTCTGCCAGGTTCCCGCTCAATGAGACGTTCAATCAGTTGCGCCTTGAGCGCGATCAACGACAGGTCGTGCCCGATCACGTCGTGCAGATCGCGGCTGATACGCTCGCGCTCTGCGGACTTGGTGAGCCGTTCAATCTGCTGATTGGCCTGTTCCAGCGCCACTTTGGCGGCCATCACGCGCCGCTGCCACAGAGAACCCGCGGCCACGGCGCTGGACACGACCAGTGCGCTCAGCAGGGAGGGCAGCTCCTGCGCCAGAAATGCGCCGAGTGTCGTATGCGTGACGGCCAGCCAAAGCCACGCCGCACTTGCGGCCACCGCGTCGATGGCCACAAGAACCCTCGCCAGCCTGCGCCCTCCATATCTGCTCGTCAGGAGGGCCGCCGGGTAAATGACCAGCCACGCGAATCCCGGATTGATCGCCACTTCGAGCAAGGCGGTGATCGCCACCTCGGAGCAGGCGACGATCCATGGCCGTTTAACGCGAAACGACAGCACGTAGAGGACGGCGAACACCACGGTTCCCGCCGCCCCCGTCACCCGCTGCGCCACGGCGGGCGCGGTAAACGAGAACAGCAGCGGAACCACCAGTTCGATGAGGTAAATCCATCCCATCAGGCGAAATTCGCGCGGGAAAAGCCGCACGTTCTCACCTCCGCAAGTTCAGTGTTGCACAGCCGCGTCACGCGGCGGTATGCGGCTGTGCCTGCGCAGCGGCGAAACACCCGTGCGAACGCAGGCCACTTCACGATGACCTATGAGTCTGTCCGACGGGCCAAAATCAGCGTATAACCATTGAATGTTGCATGCATAATCACTCGATCCGAATGCATGGAAGCATCCATTTTGCATAAATACCCGTCAAAAATGCTTCGTCGGACAGACTCCTATCGCTCCTGCCGCAGGCCTATCGCTCCTGCCAGCGGAATGCGCGGGCCGCAAGCACAATGGAGACCGCGCCGATGGCCAGCAACGCCCAGACATCACCGCGCGCCGCGACAAATCCCGTCTGATTCCAGGCCGCGCGCAGCAGGTCGATCACGTAGTAGAGCGGGAGCCAGTGCGCAAAATGGCGCAAGAACGCCGGAAATAGGGCGAGTGGAAACGTGGCGCCGGAAAACAGCAGCATGATGTTCAGCACCAGCGCGGACAGTGCGGCGGCGGCCCGCGCATTTTTGGCCAGCGACGCCAGCAGGAGGCCAAACGGGAACAGCGCGAAGATCGACAGAACGACGGCGAGCGCGAGGCCCGATACGGATTTCGGCATGGACAGACCGAACAGCAAACGCCCTTCCACGACCATGACGGCCACACTGATCACAAACACGATCACCCCGTAGACCACATGGCTGCCAAGCACCGTCCACGGACGCACGGGCGTCGCCTGGTAGCGCTTCAAGATCCCCCGTTCCCTGTAGAGCGTGAGCGTCGTCCCAATCGTGTAGAGCGCGATGGTCAGCACATTGACGCCGATCCACGACGGCACGTACATTTCAGCGTACGGCACGCCATCCAGTTTCTGTTTTCCGAAAATCACGCCGAACAGCCAGATCATCAGCAGCGGATAGAGAAATGTCCAGAAAACAGCCTGCCTTTCGCGAAAGAACAGCCGCACCTCGCTTCGCGCCAGACTCACGAACGCCCTCACAGGGCAGCCCCCCTCTCCCGCTTTACATCACCGGATGCGTCGCCGGATGCTGCGCCGCCGCCGGCCAGCATGACAAACAGATCGTCGAGCGTGCCCGCCGCAAAGCGCAGGTTGCGGATCCGCCAAGCGCGCTCCCTGGCCAGCATCAGCACGGCGAGAGCCACTTCCTGCACATCGTCCCCGTGGACGCGGATGGATCCGTCCACTTGCTCAGCCCGCCGTACGCAGGACAGGCCGGCAATCTCGTCCGTCGAAGCGTCCTCCGACAGAAAATCGAGATAATCCGCGGCAGCCATCTGCGCCACCAGGCGCTTGGGCTGGTCGAGCAGCGCCAGTTCCCCCTCCCTGAACATCGCGATTCGGTCGCACAACTGCTCCGCTTCTTCCATGTAATGCGTGGTCAGCACGACCGTCTTGCCCTGTCCGCGCAGGCTGCGGATCATCTCCCACAGTTCGCGCCGCGCCGCCGGATCGAGCCCTGTGCTCGGTTCATCGAGAAAGAGGATCTCCGGATCGTGCACGGCCGCCAGCGCCAGACTGACCCTCTGTTGCCAGCCGCCGGACAGATCCTTGAACGCCGTCTTCAAGTGCGGTTCAAGCCCCAGCGTGTCCACCAACCGCGGTATATTCAGCGGCCGCGCATAAAACGACGCAAACAGCGTGAGCGCCTCACCAACGCGCATCTTCTCCTGGATCGCCGTCATTTGGAATTGCACACCGATGCGTTCACGCAGACGATACGGTTGGCGCGCCGGATCAATACCCAGCACCTTCACACTGCCGCCGTCTCGCTTGCGCAGTCCTTCCATGATTTCGATCGTCGTCGTCTTGCCCGCTCCGTTCGGGCCGACAATGCCAAATATCTCTCCCTGCGCCACGTCGAAACTGACGCCGCGCACGGCCTCGCGCTCCCTGTAACGCTTGCGCAAATCACGCACGGCGATAGCCACTGTCACGGTGAATTCCTCCTGTCGGCACTGTGCCTCCCCACCACTGTAGCAGTCGGGTGTGCCTTACAGACAGATCCGATTGTCAGGAATTTGACATGACACTTGTCATGTCAAATTCCTAATCCATGAGCTGCTCCCGCAAGGATGCGACCGCTTCGTCCGAAACGTCCCGCTCCCCATACCGGACTGCTTCATAGTGCGCGATCAGGTCCATTTCGACATCCCGCCCGACGAAGTCCTGTTCCGCCAGTTCATCTCCCACCTGCGTCGGCGTGAGGTGCGAATGAAACGCATAGCCGTCCTTGATTGCACGGCGCACCGCGGCGCGATAAAGCCAGCGGACGCGGGCGCGGTTGTCCGGCAGTTCGGACCACCGCGGTTCTTGCGGCGTCCGGCGCCGGCGCGGCCCGGTCGTTTTCGCCGCACGGTCGGCGCGGTTCAGATGCTCCTGTTCATCCCTGTACGCCTGATCATTCGCGGCGGGCAAAGAGAGTTCGAGTGCGAGCAGCAGGCGACGCGCCAACCAGCGCAACAGCGCGATCAATCGTTTTTGCGCGAGATACAGACCGTACAGGAACGTAAACGCGAGAGCGACGAATATGATCGTCATGAAGATGTCCTGCACGATCGTCAGCCAAAGCGAAGGATGGCCTGTATGGCCAAAGGGGAAGTGTGGCCTACTCTGCGGATGCGGTCGCGTCGTCCGCACAGGCCGACGGTGGGGTGTGAGCAACGCTACAATCCACAGAAAAAAGTGCATGACGGCGAAAAAAGCGTTCCTTGTCCCGTTCGCAAGCTGTTTTATGCTTGCGATGACGACAATCGCAAGCCAAAGTCCAAGCACGTACAGTCGATTGCGGACAATCATGTCAAAAGCCAGTCCGCTTTTCCCGCCATCCTTGCGGTCAATTGCCGCGGCAAGCTTTTGTTCATTGATATACAGGAAAAAAAACGCAATGCCGGCAAGGCCCGCAACATACAGCGGTGCGACCGCCGGGGCAAGGGCGGGGACGTTCGGAAAGACGGCGCCCGCCACCGCAAATATGGCGATTCCCACAGTATACAGCGCGGAAGAATGGGTATCTCCCGCGACGTGGCGAACTCCTCGCAACCACGCGGCGACACTCGCGACCGCAAGCAACCAGACGGCGGGAGCCTGCGGGGAGAGAAGCCAGACAACCCCCGCCGCACACACCGCAGACAACACGAGATGCCAGAGTTGCCTGAGAACGCCCCCGGCCCGCAGCACCGCGCCGGCCATACCGAACCCGACGAGCAGCAGAACCGCGGCAGGCGCCGGATAGGCTGTCAGCCAAAAAGCATGCACTGCCAGAATGACGGGAGTCAGCAGCGTCACTTCAATCACCAGATGAAATGCGCTGCGCGCCACGGCGCGCATGGCGCCGCCGGACAACCATCCTGTCATGACGACCCTCCCGTCGCCGCCGGATCAGAAACCAGCGGCCAGAAATGGACCGTGTGCCCCAGCGATTCGAGCGTCTCCACGCGCTCGCGCATGGCGTCGCTGATAAACGCGCTGAGAATGAGGATGTCACAGCCGGACTGCGCCAGATCGGCCTCGCGGGCCAACAACGCCTGAAACGATCCGTCAATGCGCATCGTCAGGCGGGCCATCATGCGCAGGAGATGATCCAGGTGCCCATCGCCGGCGCCGGGCGACGCGCGGGCGACGTCCGCCTCGCCGGCGAGTCGCGCATTGGCGGCAAACCCCACCTGATTTCCGCGGTTCACCGCAAGCGCGGTGACGCTTGCCGCGTAGGAAATCCCGTTCTCGATCAGGCCCGGATCGAGCACATCCTCCCACATGTCCTCTGTGCATTCGAAATTCAGGCAGATCATCAGTTCGCGGTCGACTGTATACTCCTGGCGGCGCACCATCAGCCTCCCGGTGCGGGCCGTCGCACCCCAGTGCACCATGCGTAACGGATCGCCCGGCTGATAATCGCGGGCGCCGACAGTCAAAAACGGGTCCTCAAGCAAAACCCGGCGCAGGCTGATCTCCCCGAGCAGGCGGTTGGCCGGATCGGGGAGTTCGGCCTGCGCGAAAATCCGCGGATAGACGTACAGTTCCGACTGCGGTTGCCACTGTTGCGTCAGCCGGACGAGACCGAGCAAATCCCCCGCGGTGAGCGCAACCGGATAAAGACGGTGGTATCCCCGCGCCCGGCACGTGATCGCGTGCCGCCGTGTAAAGCGCGTGCGGGACGGGAGACTGAACGCACTCTTGTGGTACTGGAACGACCTTCCCTGCGCCGTGATCATCTCCGCATTGCCGAAGAACTGCAGACCGCTGTCAAATTCAGCCTCCAAACGGACCCAACTGACAGGCCACGGACTGCGGTTGGTCACGGTCTCAATCAGTTCCACATGTTCCCCGACAAAAGCGGTCGAGCGATCAAACCGCCTGTCATAGCCAAGCCCGCGCAATCCAGGGTATTTATACCACAGCGCCTGCGCCGCGCTGATTCCGAACGCGACAAGAACAACCCACCCGATCTGCATCATTCGGGCAGCAGCGCCGCTTCCGCGGGAACGGGGACGCTGCGGAGGATTTCCTGCAGGAGCTCCGCCTTTCGTCCACGGCGGGACGAAAGGGTGCTTCTGAGCACCATCCTGTGCTCCAGCACCGGCGCGGCCAACCGCAGCACATCATCCGGCACGACGTAGTCCCGCCCCCGCAAAGCGGCGTGCGCCTGCGCCGCGCGCAACAGCGCCTGGCTGCCGCGCGGACTCACGCCAAGCGCCACCTCCTCGTGACGGCGCGTCTTCTCGACAATGGCGAGCAGATATTCCAGGATCTCGTCTGCGACGGCAAGCGATGCGCAGAAGGCTTGCGCCTCTTCAATCTCGCGCGCGCCGGCGACAGGCTCGACATGTTCGGGAGGATTCTCCACGCCGGAATTGCGCAAAATGGCCAGTCCTTCCTCGCGGGTAGGATAGGACACGCCGATTTTCATCAGAAAGCGGTCCAGTTGGGCTTCCGGCAAGGGAAACGTCCCTTGGCTCTCCACCGGGTTTTGCGTGGCCACGACAAAAAAGGGGCGCGCGAGAAGCCGTGTCTCACCGTCCACCGTCACCTGCCGCTCTTCCATCGCTTCAAGCAGGCTCGATTGTGTGCGCGGTGTGGCGCGATTGATCTCGTCGGCCAGCAGGATATTGGTAAACACCGGCCCGGCCCGAAACTTGAAATCCCCTGACCGCTGGTCGTAAAAATGAATCCCCGTCAAATCGCCGGGCAACAGGTCGGGAGTGAACTGGATGCGCTTGAAGTCGCAGGCGAGCGCACGCGCCACAGACTTGGCCAGGAGTGTTTTTCCAGTCCCAGGAACATCTTCCATAAGAATGTGCCCTTTTGCGACAATTCCGATGAACAGCATGTCGATGACCTCATCCTTGCCCACCACGGCGCGGTGGACACTCGTCCGCACCCGGTCCGCCAGTTCTTTGATTCGAGCGACGTTCATAGTTCGCCGCACCTCCGGGACAATTGCCGTTCTATTCCATTCTCTACATCTTATCGAACGCTGGTCGATTCTGTCCAGGGGACATGTGATAAAGTCCGCTGTGCAGGCGATCTGATTCCAGATATAGCGTTTGAGGCATCAGTCAAACGCATATCTACTGTCACTCGCCTGCTGGAATTTGGATTATCACATGTCCCCAGGAAAAAATACGAATCCGCTGTAACCTCTGGCCCTGTTATCTCGTCATATAGATAAATCCGGAAGTTCGACTTGCCATGCAAAGAGGGATCGGCCCCCATGAGTTGCACGCCCGCGCGAAATGAACAGTCCGCCACCAGGACGGCGGCAGAACCAAAAGACACCGTCCGCGGCCGG